>JBBJNO010000171.1:0-2564 GCA_037720875.1 Luteimonas sp.
TGCGGTCGCCACGCCGGTCGCGCCCAAGCCCGTGGAAGCCGCGAAACCGGTAGCGCAAACCGTCGCAACGCCGGCCGCAGCCAACGTCGGCTTCGCCGTGCAGCTGGGCGCCTTCAGCAAGGCCGCCGACGCGAATGCATTGCGCGATCGCGTACGCGCCGCGGGCATGAGCGCGTTCACCGAAGAGGTGAAGACCGACAAGGGCACGTTGACCCGCGTACGCGTCGGGCCCGTTGCCAGCCGCGCCGATGCCGAACAGCTGAAAGCGCAGGTGCGTACCAAGATCGGCGTGGATGGCATCGTCCGTCCGCATCCATAACACCCATCAGAGCGCGCCGCCATGACGGCTACCGACTTGGTGTTGCTGACGGTGGTCGTGGCCTCCGCCTTGTTCGGGTTGATGCGCGGTTTCGTTGGCGTGCTGGTGTCGATCGTGGCGTGGCTGCTGGCGGGCTGGATCGCGTTTCATTTCGGCGCCGAGCTGGCGCAATGGTTCTCGGCCGGCGCCGCGCCTGGCGCGCGGCACCTGTTCGCGGGCTATGGATTGAGTTTCATCGGCGTGTTGCTGTTCGTCGGCCTGGTCGGGTGGATGCTGCGTCGCGCGATCCACGCCGTGGGCCTGTCAGGACTGGATCGCGCGCTCGGTTTCACGTTCGGAGTGCTGCGAGGCGGCGTCATCGCCTGCGTGATGGTGCTGCTGATGGGCTTCACCTCGATGCCGCGTGAACCGGGTTGGCAACAATCACAAGTGTTGCCTGTGCTGTTGCCGGGGGCATTGTGGATGCGTGAGTGGCTGCCACCGTGGGCGGCCGAGCGCGTTCAGCTGGGGTTTGTCACCCCCGCGAAGGCGGGAACCCAGGCCCGTAAATCTCCAGGAGATCAGGAGCGCTCTGCGGAAGATTTTCCGGCATGGGTTTCCGACTTCGCGGGAATGACGACCAAGGATCAGATCTGAACGAGTTCCGCTTGACCAGCGCCACTGTTTCAGGCGGCGCATAATTGCAAGATTGATGCGGGGTTTTATGGCCCGCGCGAGGAACATCGAAGCATGTGCGGAATCATTGGCATCGTCGCCACTTCGGAGGTCGCCGCCGCACTGTACGACGGCCTGACCGTGTTGCAGCACCGTGGCCAGGACGCGGCCGGCATCGCCACAGCCGACGGCTCGCACCTGCGCGTGCACAAGGGCAACGGGCTGGTGCGCGATGTGTTCGACGACAAGGCCATGCTGTTGCTCGAAGGCAAGGTCGGCATCGCCCATTGCCGTTATCCGACCGCCGGCAATGAAGGCATCGACGAGGCGCAACCGTTCTATGTCAATTCGCCGTATGGCATTGCGCTGGCGCACAACGGCAACCTGATCAACACCGATGCGCTGCGGCGCGAGGTGTTCGAGCAGGATCGCCGCAACGTCAATACCGAGTCCGATTCGGAAGTGTTGTTGAACGTGTTCGCGCACGAACTCGACACGCAGAAGGCGTTGGCACCGGACGCGGTGTTCCGCGC
The DNA here is from genome assembly GCA_037720875.1 of Luteimonas sp. Lineage (GTDB taxonomy): Bacteria > Pseudomonadota > Gammaproteobacteria > Xanthomonadales > Xanthomonadaceae > JALYOU01. The sequence goes on from JBBJNO010000171.1 coordinate 1,507, forward strand.
GGTTGAAGGCGTCAACCGCCGTGCCAAGGGTGGTTATGCAGTGGTCGCCACGGTGCTGGGACTGGGGCTGGTGGCGTTCCGTGATCCGCACGGCATCCGTCCGCTGGTGCTGGGCAAGCGCAGCACCGACGCGGGCAACGAATACGCGATCGCGTCGGAATCGGTGGCGCTCGATATCCTCGGGTTCGAGCGCGTGCGCGACGTCGCGCCGGGCGAGGCCATCGTCATCACCCCGCGCGGCGAGCTGTTTGCACGGAACTGCGCGGTACCGCAGGAACACACGCCGTGCATCTTCGAGTACGTGTATTTCGCGCGTCCCGACTCGATGATGGAAGACATCTCGGTGCACAAGGCGCGCATGCGCATGGGCGTGACGCTGGGTGAGAAGATCCTGCGCCAGCGTCCGCATCACGATATCGACGTGGTCATCCCGATCCCCGATACCTCGCGCGACGCGGCGCTGGAAATCGCCAGCCTGCTGGGCGTGAAGTATCGCGAGGGTTTCATCAAGAATCGCTACATCGGCCGCACCTTCATCATGGCGGGGCAGGGCGAACGCGCGAAATCGGTCCGGCGCAAGCTCAATCCGATCCCGCTGGAATTCAAGAACCGCGTGGTGTTGCTGGTCGACGATTCCATCGTGCGCGGCACCACCTCCAAGCAGATCGTGCAGATGGCGCGCGATGCCGGCGCGCGCAAGGTGTATCTGGCGTCGGCGGCGCCGCCGGTGCGGTATCCCAACATCTACGGCATCGACATGCCGTCGGTGGATGAACTGGTCGCGCATGGGCGAACCGAGGCTGAGATCGAACAGTTCCTGGGCTGCGACTGGTTGATCTACCAGGACCTTGCTGATCTTGAGAGCGCGGTCGCTGGTCCGAAACATCCAGGCCGTAAATTCGACAGTTCCTGTTTCAGCGGCGAGTACGTGACCGGCATCGAGCCCGGTTATTTCGAGCGAATCCAGCAGTTGCGATCGGATGAGGCGAAGAAGAAGCGGCGGGCGGCGGTGTAGGGTTTCTTGCGCGTTGTGTGCTGTTGGTAGGAGCGCACCTGGG
>JBBJNO010000171.1:2574-6024 GCA_037720875.1 Luteimonas sp.
GCCATCGCGCCCAGGTGCGCTCCTACATGTCCCGGATATGAGCGACCAAGGAAAGAGCCGAGCATGATGTTTAAGGACAACAGACAACGGCGATGACGTCATCATTGTTCGACGCTGCGCGCGAATGTCTCGACGCGGGGATTCCCGATGAAAAGATTGCGCGCACCCACGCCGCTGCGGCGGCCTTTGCGCGCGGCGAGTTGACCATTTCCGACGATACACCGCCACCCGAACCCATCCGCATGCCGGGCCGGCCGTTGCGACCGGCACTCGTGCCTGCGCGCCAGCTGCCGCAACGCGGCTTCGGCAGCAACGAAGGGCGCGCCGCCTTCATCCATTCCATCGCGCACATCGAATTCAACGCGATCGATCTTGCGTGGGATGCGGTGTATCGCTTTCGCGATGTGCCGCCCGAGTATTACGCCGACTGGACATCCATCGCCGATGATGAAGCCCGCCACTTCGTCATGCTGCGCGAGCGCCTGCGGCAGCTCGGCTACGACTATGGGGACTTCGATGCGCACAACGGCCTGTGGGAAATGGCCGAGCAGACCGCGCACGATGGACTGACGCGCATGGCGCTGGTGCCGCGCGTGCTGGAGGCGCGTGGCCTTGATGTCACGCCGGCAATGATGGTCAAGTTGCGCAAGCTCGGTGACGATGCCACCGCCGACATCCTCGACGTCATCTTGCGCGAGGAAGTCGCGCATGTCGCGGCGGGCTCGCGCTGGTTCCGCTGGTATTGCACGCAGCGCGGACTCGATTCAGAGGCAACTTTCGCCACATTGTTGTCGGAGTACGCGCGCGGCTCCTTGCGTGGACCGTTCAACGATACAGCCCGCCTTGCGGCGGGCTTCAGTGCTGGCGAGCTGGCGCAATTGCGGACCTTGTCACCGTGATCCGGCGCGGTCCGAAATCAGTTGGACTTCATCTGCCGTTATTAGTGTCGGCCCCACGCAGGAACTCGATCACTTCCGCACGCTGGCTGTCGGACAGGTAGAACGGATGCGGCGCGTTCGCACCCCGCCTTGCATTGAGCAAGTCGTCCAGGCTGGCGACGGAATCGTCATGCAGGAACACCGGCTTGCGCGCGAGATCCAGCAGCAGCGGCATCGCGTTGCCGCGGACTTCGCCGCGGACGCTGGCGTTGACCACCGCCATCTTGTCGTCGAAGGTCGAAGCTGGCGTATTCACCACCGGGTTCAGCGGCGGCATGCGCTGCGCGAGCGTCACGGGCGCATCGCCCGGGAAAATACGCGCCATCGGCAGGATGAAGGACGGGACACGCCGGTCCTGGTTGTCGTTGTGGCAGCCGGTGCAACCGGCGGTGCGGAACACATTGCGTCCGCGCCCGGCCATGCGCGCATCGACGTTGGCGCCGCGCGGCGCGGCCAAAGCCGACAGGTAAGCGTTCATGTCGATCAACTTGGTGTTGTCCACGCGCACGCCGAGGAACGCGTCCTCGGTGCCGGGTTTCGGATGCGGGGCTGCCTGGACGTAGGGATAGCCGGTGACGTTGGTCGCCTTGAGGATCTTGACGTAGTCGTCGGCGATCTCGTCACCGGCCGCGCCGCCCAGCGTGTGCAACAACTTGCGACCGCCTGGCGTGGTCAGCATGGTCTGGTCGAACAGTGATGTGTAGACGAGGTTGCTGAAGTTATCGAGCTTGACGATCAAGCCTTCGCTGCCATACGGCCCGGCCAGATCCTGCTCGAACAACGGCGTGTTGTGCATCGTGTCGCCGTTGCCGTCGAAGCTGTCGTCGAACGAGCCCACCGGATAGAACTCTGGATTGGACAGATACGCATCGACATCTTTTTCGAGCGAACGTTCGGTCAGTCCGGTGGGTGCGCGGCCCAAGGTCTTGCCCTTGTTGGCGGTGAGGCTGAGCTGCAGCACCGGATACAGCGCGCGCGAATTGGCTGCGGACGCGAAGATCTTGCCCAGGTTGAGGTTGTGGTTGGCCAGGCCGTCGATCCGGCGACCGATGGAGCCGCCATTGGGCAGGCTGAAAACGGCCGCGTCGGTCATGGTGTGGCACAGCGCGCAGTTGGCACCGACCTTGTCGCCGTTGCCGACATCCATGCGGCCATCGCCATTGCTGTCCTTCACTGGCATGCCGATCACGGCATTGGCATTGATCAGCACCGCAAGGTTCTTCGGATCGTTGAGCAAGGCCGAGGTGCGCCCGCTGGGATCGGCGCGCAGCTGCTCGGCCAAGGTGCGTTTGGTGGCTTCGTCCAGCGCATCCATGTCGACCTGCACGCCGAGTTCAAGGGCTTGCATCGGGGTCACGTTGGCAGCGGTCATGCCGGCCGGCAGGCGCACCGCGTCGGTCCAGAAGCCTTCGTTGCCGAAGGTCTCGAAACGGAACACGTCACGTCCCGCAGCGGCATTGCCCAGTTGATTTTGAGGATCCGGACCCTGGTTGGCCGGCCCGTCGGAAGCAGTCATGCCGGGATCGGACATTTCCATGCCGTCGTTGGCGCAACCACCGAGCGCCAGCGCGACAGCGATCCCCGAGGACAGGATTGCGAGATGACGTGCTTGGATGAAGTTCATTCCTTGTCTCCAGAGACACGGGTTGCCGCGATTCGCCTGAATCTAGGCCCCGGATAAATGAAGGCAGCGTGAGCTGATCCAAGACGATTTCGCACCATCTTGATGTGCAGCCGTGCAGGAAATCGATGCGGGCCTTGCGTTTAATTCAGGGTGTCAAGCAGGAAACGCCCATTGCCGTCAGCACGCAGCACCGAGCCTTGCGCGTACCAGTCGCCCAGCACGATGCGAGTGGCCGTGTTTTGGGTATGCAGGTCTGGACGATGGGTATGACCATGGATGAGGGTATCGATGCCGAAGCGCGCGAAGGTGTCCTTCACGCTCGCCGGGGACACGTCGGTGATGGTTTCCATTTGCCCGGCGGCGCGCAGGCCGGTCTGGTGTGCGGCGCTGGCTGCACGCGCCTGTTGTGCGAAGGCGAGCCGTGCGGGTAGCGGCTGCGCCAGGAACTTCGATTGCCAATCCGGGTTGCGGGTTTGCGCCCTGAACTGCTGGTACGCGACATCGGCGGTGCACAAAGTATCGCCATGCATCAACAGCATGGGCGTCCCGTAAAGCATCACCACGGCGGGGTCAGGAAGAATCGTCATGCCTGCACGGCGTGCGTAGTCGTCGCCAAGCAGGAAGTCGCGGTTGCCGCGGATGAAGAACACCGGCACGCCGCTGTCGCGCAACGCGCGGAGTTTTCCGGCGACGACGTTGCCGACTTCCGAAGGATCATCATCGCCAACCCACGCCTCGAACAGGTCACCGAGGATGTACAACGCATCGGCGCCGGACGCTTCGCGGTCGATGAATTCGGCGAACAAGTGCGTGATCTGCGGCCGCGTGGAATCGAGGTGCAGGTCGGAAATGAAGAGCGTGGTCATCTCGATCATTGTAGAGCGGAGC
>JBBJNO010000172.1:0-2952 GCA_037720875.1 Luteimonas sp.
CGATGAAGGTGCCGTTGCCGGTCATGAGCGGAATCTCGCCCATGTACACCTCTTGTTCCTTGACGTACTTGATCGCCTTCGCCGAGGACTCACGGTCGTAGATCACCAGGCGCACCGTCACGCGCAGCGGCGCGCCGTAGCTCATGCCGCGCTGGCGGCACTCGCGCTCGTCGAACGCCGGTTCGCCGAGCTTGTAGCCGACGTATTCGAGCGATGCATAACCGTTGTAGCTGGTAATCGGGAACACCGACTTCAGCGCCGCATGCAGGCCACGATCCTCGCGCTTGGCGGGTTCAGTATGTTCCTGCAGGAATTCGCGATACGAATCCACCTGGATGGCCAGCAGGAACGGGACTTCGAGGATCGAGCCGCGCTTGCCGAAATCCTTGCGGATGCGCTTCTTCTCGGTGAACGAGTACATGGTGTTGGAAGCAGCGGTGCTGGAGGCCTTGCTGCGGGGTGTCGTCGTCGGGGTCGTCATGGGGAGCTACCGCCTTCATCTATGAACCGCGCGTCCGCGATTCGTGAACAACGTAATGTCGAAAAATTGCCAGTTGGAAGTCGCTGGTATTGCCGGCACCAGCACGCCTTACCCCGCTACTACCAACTGTCAACTCGGATGGAGCAGGGATTGGAGATTCGGGATTCGGGATTGGCAGGAGCAAGCGCAGTGGCTTTGGCTTCTACGAATCCCGAATCCCTACTCCCGAATCCCGGCCTTGCTACAACGGCCAAAGGCCGGGGGCTTTCGCCCCCAGCTTCTGGGTTCAATCGTCATTCCCGCGAAGGCGGGAATCCAGTGACTTTCGCTTCAAAAAGTTACTCTGCAAGCCAAATCAAAGAGCTGGATCCCCGCCTAAAGCATGCGGGGATGACGCACTGGCAAAGGCGTCTGCGCGATGCGCAGACGCGCCAGTGCGTCACTTCACTTCGACCGCGGCACCGGCGGCTTCGAGGTCTTTCTTGAACTTGTCGGCGTCGGCCTTGTTGACGGCTTCCTTGACGTTCTGCGGTGCGCCTTCGACCAGGTCCTTGGCTTCTTTCAAGCCCAGGCCGGTGATCGCGCGGACGACCTTGATGACTTCGACCTTCTTCTCGCCGGCGGCCTTCAGCACGACGGTGAATTCGGTCTGCTCTTCAGCAGGCGCGGCGGCAGCAGCGGCCGGACCGGCAGCAGCAGCGACCGGGGCGGCGGCGGAAACGCCGAACTTCTCTTCCATCGCCTTGACCAGCTCCATCACCTCGATGAGGGTTTTGCCGCTGATCGCTTCGATGATCTGCTCGTTGGAAAGTGACATTGTGATTACCTCTGTTATCTAAGATTGGAAACGACTGATTGATCTGAAAATCGATACCGAACTTGTTTTTTAGATTCGGGACTCGGGACTCGGGACTCGGGACTCGGAAAGCAAAAGCGGGCTGGCTCTTGATCTTTCGAGTCCCGAGTCCCGAGTTCCGGGTCCCGTTTCCATCAGGCCGCCTGTTTCGTCTGGCCGACCGCGTTGGTGACGCGGGCAACCTGGGCAGCAGGTTCGGACAGCAAGCGCACCAGCATGGTGGCGGGCTGAACCATGACGCTGAGCAGCATCGACAACGCCTGGTCACGGGTCGGCAGCGACGCCAGGACATCCACATGGGAGCCCGGGTACATCTGTCCGCCCATCGACACCAGGCGTGGCTTCAGCTTGTCATTCGCTTTCGCGAAATCCTTGATCAGACGTCCGGCGGCGCCGGGGTCATCCTTCGAAAAGGCATACAGCAAAGGGCCGGTCAACGCGTCCTTGATGACGTCGTAATCGGTACCTTCCACTGCGCGCGAGACCAACGTGTTCTTGGCTACTTTCAAGAACACGCCGTCGTTGCGAGCCTTCTGCCGCAGCTGGGTCAGCTGCGCGACGGTGAGACCCGCGTACTCCGCGGCAACCAGCGAGTGCGCGGAACCCGCGACCTCGGCCAGTTCGGCAACGACATTCTTCTTCTGGGTCAGATTTAGAGCCATTGCACTCCTCCGTATTGCGATTTCCGCCCTTCCGAATCCTCATCGGGACGGTCCGTGAGCCGCATCCGCCGCTTCGCTCGTCCTGAGCTTGCCAATGGACACGGGGAATGCCTTGCGGCATTCCGGGTGGTGGCCGTTTCCAGCAGATCCAAACCAAAGATCCTTGGAGGGTCGGCAACCATCTGCGCAGGCCTTGTCCGCTCGCACGGACTTCGGATTAAGCGATCCCGCTGGCAACGACGGCGAATCCCTGCCGTGTGAGCATCCCTGCCCGTCGTCGTTGCCGCGCTGACCGCGCCTGCGGTCTTTGACGGCGTTCGCGTCGGGTCGAAACCCTTGGCGATGCCCGCAAATCCCACTAGGTGTCGATCGCAAGATCGACTCCTTTAAACGTCATCCCCGCGAAGGCGGGGATCCAGCGACTTTGACTTTTTTAAATAAAGCCACCGGTAAATCTAAGAAACACTTGCAAAATCAAACGCTGGATCCCCGCCTTCGCGGGGATGACGGATTGGCAAAGCCGCGCTGCGCGCGGGCCAATCCGTCACTTCAATGCCAGCGACGCCTGATCCACGATCACGCCCGGCCCCATCGTCGAGCTCAGCGAGATCTTCTGCAGGTACTGGCCCTTGGCGCTGGACGGCTTGGCCTTGATCAGGTCCAGTAGCAGCGCCTGCAGGTTCAGCTTCAACGCATCGACTTCAAAGTCGGCCTTGCCGATGGTGCAGTGGATGATGCCGGCCTTGTCGGTGCGATACCGCACCTGCCCACCCTTGGCGTTCTTGACCGCTTCGGCCGGGTTCGGCGAGACGGTGCCGACCTTCGGGTTCGGCATCAGGCCGCGCGGGCCGAGCAGCTGGCCGAGCTTGCCGACCACGCGCATGGCATCCGGCGTGGCGATGACGACGTCGTAATTCAAGTCGCCGGCCTGCATCTTCTCGGCGAGATCGTCC
>JBBJNO010000172.1:2962-5945 GCA_037720875.1 Luteimonas sp.
CCGTGCGGCGGGGGTGACGTCACCGCTTCAGGATTCGGCACCGGCGGCGAGGGCTTCATCGGCCTTCGCGCCGGGCGGGCAGAACACGGCCACGCGCACCGACTTGCCGGTGCCCGACGGCAGCACGGTCGAGCCGCGCACCTGCTGGTCGGACTTCTTGGCATCGACGCCAAGCCGCACGGCGACGTCGACCGACTCGACGAACTTCACCTTGCTGTTGCCGCGCACCATGTTGATGGCTTCATCGACCGTGTAGGCCTTGCCCGGTTCGATGGCGGTTTGCGCCTTGATTCGTTTGCTGATCATCGATTAGCCCTCCACCGTCAAACCCATGCTGCGGGCAGACCCCGCGATCGTGCGTACCGCTGCGTCCAGGTCGGCCGCGGTCAAGTCGGGTTCCTTCGCCTTGGCGATGTCCTCGAGTTGCGCGCGCGTCACCTTGCCCACCTTTTCAGTGTTGGGGCGCTTGGAACCTGACGTCACGCCCGCCGCCTTCTTGAGCAGCACGGAGGCCGGCGTACTCTTGGTGATGAAGGTGAACGTGCGATCCGAATACGCGGTGATGATCACCGGCGTGGGCAGGCCCGGCTCGAGCTTCGACGTCGCAGCGTTGAAGGCCTTGCAGAATTCCATGATGTTGAGGCCGCGCTGGCCCAATGCTGGACCTACCGGCGGAGACGGATTCGCCTGCCCGGCCTTGACCTGCAACTTGATGTAACCGACGACTTTCTTTGCCATTTCTGTTTACTCCTGCGAGTGCAAGCGCCTGCTTATCTTTCGACAGCGGGCTCCTCGCGTTAAATGCCGGCGCGAACCACTCGCATCGGCGGATTGTTTGCTCCTGTAGGAGCGGCTTCAGCCGCGAGCTCTTCAGCTGTTGGTAAAAGCTCGCGGCTGAAGCCGCTCCTACAAAAGCGTTGTCACACAACCTTCAGGCTTTTTCGACTTGGGCGAACTCGAGCTCGACCGGCGTTGAACGTCCGAAAATCAGCACCGCCACGCGCACGCGGCTCTTGTCGTAATTGACTTCCTCGACCACGCCGTTGAAGTCGTTGAACGGGCCTTCGGTGACGCGCACCATCTGGCCCGGCTCGAACAGGATCTTCGGACGCGGCTTCTCGACGCCGTCCTGCACGCGCTGCAGGATCGCGTCGGCCTCGTCGTCGCGGATCGGCAGCGGGCGATCGGCAGTGCCGCCGATGAAGCCCATCACCTTCGGCGTCTCCTTGACCAGGTGCCAGCTTTCGTTGTCGATGCGCGGGATGCCGGATTCGTCGTGGGTGGTGATCTGCACCAGCACGTAGCCGGGGAAGAACTTGCGCTCGGAACGGCGTTTCTGGCCGGCGCGCATCTCCACGATTTCCTCGGTCGGCACCATCACGTCGCCGAACCTGTCCTGCATCTCGGTGCGCACGATGCGATCACGCAGTGCCTGCGCCACGGTCTTCTCGAAACCCGAATAGGCGTGCACCACGTACCAGCGCTTGTTGTCAGTCGATGTCTGCACCAGTTCTTTCCTCTATGTCCTTAGCCCAGAAACAACTTGAGGGCCCACTGGATGACCAAGTCGAACCCCGCCAGGATCAAGCTGATGATGATGACCACCGCGATCACCACCCACGTCAACCGCATGGCTTCCTGCCGCGTCGGCCACACCACCTTGCGCAGTTCGAAACGCGATTCCGACAGGAATTCGCGCGTCTGTCCGCCCTTGCCGCTGGCCATGAACACCACCAGGCCCAGCACCAGGCCGGCGATCACGCTCAGCACGCGCAACGGCATCGGCCACTGCGTGAACCAGTAGAACGCGAACAAGCCCGCAGCCACCAACAGCACTGCGAGGGCGTATTTGACGATATCGCCAGCAGAACCGGCGACCTTGTGTTGTTCGACCTTGCTATTCACGTACTGCGAGTCCCTCGCAAGAGCCCGCACTTCCTGTGTGGACTGCTTATTAATGTCTGTTCAGAACGGCTATCCAGCCATTGCATTTGTATTGGATGGCACGCCAGGAGGGACTCGAACCCCCAACCTGCGGTTTTGGAGACCGCTGCTCTGCCAATTGAGCTACTGGCGTATCTAAGTTGTGTCGCTTCTGGAAAAGGCAACGGCGGCTTGCGCCGCCTTGCCTCGCTTCGTCATTCCCGCGTAGGCGGGAATCCAGTGACTTTGGCTTTCTTAAAAGCTTTAAGTCGCTGGATCCCCGCCTGCGCGGGGATGACGGATTGGCAAAGCCGCGCGTGTGCGCGCGGGCCAATCCGTCACTTGAGGATCTTGGCCACCACGCCGGCGCCGACCGTGCGGCCGCCTTCGCGGATCGCGAAGCGCAGGCCCTCGTCCATCGCCACCGGGTTGATCAGCGTCACCACCATCTTCACGTTGTCCCCCGGCATCACCATCTCCACGCCCTCCGGCAGCTCGCAGGCGCCGGTGATGTCGGTGGTGCGGAAGTAGAACTGCGGACGGTAGCCCTTGAAGAACGGCGTGTGACGGCCGCCCTCGTCCTTGCTCAGCACATACACCTCCGCCTCGAACTCGGTGTGCGGCTTGATGCTGCCCGGCTTGCACAGCACCTGCCCGCGCTCGACGTCGTCGCGCTTGGTGCCGCGCAACAACAATCCGGCGTTGTCACCCGCTTGGCCCTGGTCCAGCAGCTTGCGGAACATCTCGACCCCGGTGACCACGGTCTTCTGCGTGTCGCGGATCCCCACGATCTCGATTTCCTCGCCCACCTTGACCACGCCGCGCTCGATGCGCCCGGTCACCACCGTGCCGCGGCCGGAGATGCTGAACACGTCTTCCACCGGCATCAGGAACGCCTTGTCGATGTCGCGCTCGGGCTGCGGGATATAGGTGTCCAGCGCTTCTACCAGCTTCATGATCGACGGCACGCCGATCTCGCTCTGGTCGCCCTCAAGGGCTTTCAGCGCCGAGCCGGTGATGATCGGGGTGTCGTCGCCCGGGAACTCGTACTTCTCCAGCA
>JBBJNO010000173.1:0-5906 GCA_037720875.1 Luteimonas sp.
GAAGGCTTGCTGCGAGTGGTCGAGGAGAGGAACGCCGAAGTGGTGTTCCTCAAGCTCATGGTCGACAAGCTCAAGCTGCAGTTGTTGCGCAACCTCCGGGCGCGCTTCGGATCGTCCAGCGAGCAGCTCGACGACCCTCAAATCGCCTTGATTGAAGGTGCACCACTGTATGAACGTCCGGCGCCGATTCCTGCGGCTGTGCCCGATGCCGCCAACGCCCCGGAGATCGATCGTCGGCTGCCCGCTCACCTGCCGCGAGAGGCCCAGGTTTACCGGCCAGAGGCAACACTCGACCACCATGACGCCAATGGCCAACCCTGCGGTTGCACCGCTTGCGGCGGCCGTCTTCGCCTGATCGGACAGGACGTCTCCGAGCAACTGGAGTACGTGCCGTCGCGTTTCAAGGTGATCCGGCACGTGCGCCCCAAGCTGGCCTGCGTGGCGTGTGAGGCGATCTTCCAGGCGCCGGCGCCCAGCCGCCCAATCGCGCGCGGCGTGGCCGGCCCTGCGCTGTTGGCCAACGTGCTGGTGTCCAAGTACTGCGACCACATCCCCCTGCATCGCCTGGGCCGCATCTACGGGCGCGACGGCATCGTCATCGACCGCTCCACCATGGCTGGCTGGGTCGGCCAGAGCGAGAAGCTGTTCGACCCGCTGGTGGCCGCCCTGGGGCGCTACACGCTGGCCGGCGAGAAGGTGCATGCGGATGACACGCCGGTGGCCGTACTGGATCCCGGCCGCGGCCGCACCAAGACCGGCCGGCTTTGGGTGTACGTGCGCGACGACCGGCCGGCCGGAAACACGCAGCCGCCGGCGGCTTGGTATCGCTACTCGCCCAACCGACGGGGCGAGCATCCGCAGGCGCACCTCGCGAACTACCGCGGCATTCTTCAAGCTGACGCGTACGGTGGCTACGGGAAGATATACGCAGGCGGACGCGTCCTCGAAGCGGCCTGCTGGGCCCACGCGCGTCGCCCCTTCTGGGACCTGCACGAGAGTCAGGGCAAGGTCGGCGGCTCGATTGCCCACCAGGCGCTGCAGCGTATCGCGGCGCTGTACGCCATCGAAGCGCAGATCCGGGGGCAGCCGCCCGATGTGCGAAGCGAGGTACGACGGGCACGCGCGGGCCCGCTGCTCGAAGACCTGCATGCGTGGTTCACGAGCATGCTGGGCAAGGTGTCGAAGAAGTCGGAGCTGGCCAAGGCAATCGGCTACTCGCTTGTACGGTGGCGGTCGCTCACGCGTTACCGCGACGACGGCCGCATCGAGATCGACAACAACGCTGCCGAGCGCGCCCTGCGTGGTGTGGCCCTGGGAAGATCCAACTACCTCTTCATGGGTTCGGACGCCGGCGGCGAACGCGCGGCGGCGATCTACAGTCTGGTGGAGACGGCAAAGCTGAACGGGCTCGATCCGCAGGCGTATCTGCGTGACGTGCTCGCCCGCATTGCCGAGCATCCGATCAACCGCATCGACGAGTTGCTGCAGTGGAACATCGGCGGGCACCACATCGAGCAGCGACTGGCAGCCTGACCCCAAGCGAGCGGGGCTGCGCAATGAAGGAAGACGCAGTGAGCCTGCAAGGCACCGACCCGCGGATGATCGAAGCCCTCGAGGGTGCGAGCAGCTTGCAGCTCTACCAGCTCAAGGCATTGATTGAAGGCATGCTGGCCGACCCGCGCCGCGGCATTGCTGCGCGTGCGGGCCTGCACCTTGGCCAGTCCGTGAACTTCGTCGACTTCCGCGACGGACAGATGCGCCGCGGGAAGATCATCGCCATGAGGGACACCCAGGCGACGGTGCTGGAAGAAGGCACCAAGCGAACCTGGAAGATCCCGTGCCTGGCGATGCAGGGCTATCACGGCGCAGAACGTCGCGATGACCAAGCTCCCTATGAGCCGGCACCTGAACCCGCCAAGCCAACGACCCATGCACGCGACTTGCAGCGCGGAGACACCGTCACCTTCGACGACCGGGATGGTCGCAACATCACCGGAGTCGTCGGGCGCATCAACCAGCGCACGGCCACGCTCGGCACTAGTGATGGCGGGACTTGGCGGGTACCGTTCCACGCGCTGCGCCATGTGCTCGATGTCTGAAGTCGACCTCAACCAGTCGGCGTCAAGAGGGTGCTGAACCCACGCTTACCTCCCAAACGGCGAGCCACGTTTGTGTGCGACATGCCGGCGTCCAGCAGCCGTCGAGTTGCATTCAACTTGTCGGCCGTCAATGCCTGCGGCCTTCCAGTTTTGGCCGCCCCCCACACTGGCTGCCTGAATTTCTGAGTTGGCCTGTTCTTGGACCAAGTCACGTTCAAGATCTGCAAACACCGTCACCGCGTCCAAGAAAAGGCCGCCCTGTGTCGTCGTCGTGTCTATTCCAGCATCGAGCACCTTGAGGCCCACGCCGCGCTCCTGGAGCGCCCGCACGAAGCCTATAAGGCCAACCACCGACCTGCCGATCCGATCGAGCCGAGTCACCGCCAGCACGTCGCCGGCTTGAAGTCCTTCGACCACTATGTCCAGTACCGCCGTCTCTCCGGGGGCGGCCTCTTGGCGCACAACATCGCAAAACGCAAAGGCATTGAGCTGCGCCGCCAGCGGCGGGCCAAAGGTGCTGGCGCGGGCGTATCCGTAGATCATTTTTTGGCGAGGAAATGGGGGGAACGTTCTGGCAGCGACTATGCGCTCGCTCTAAGGGAAGAAGCCATCAGCCAGAAGAAAAAGCGACACCTATGTCGCCTATAATAATAAACATTATAGGCAAGCCTCTTTTCTCTGGCATATTTCAGGCTATGGATTTCTCCCAAGTTCACCAACTGCCACCACTTCAAAAGAAGTGGGGTAGTAGCTTGAATGAAGGTTTTCTTGTGATTCCCGTGTTACTACTAAAACGGCAACGTGAGTTGGGGTTAGATAACACCGAGGCACTGGTGCTTTTGAATCTGTTGGCAGCTTGGTGGGAAACAGACAAGCGGCCTTATCCCCGTTCGACCACCATCGCGCAGCGGATGGGCGTAACGCCTCGGACCGTGCAACGGTCGCTGGAAAAATTAGAGAAAAAGGGCCTGATCCTCAGGGTGCGCAACGGCACGGGGGCGGGCTCGGAGCATCGTGAATTGACGAGCTACGACATGACCGGCACGGTCGAAACGCTCAAGAAACTTGCCCAGGTCGCTGACGTGCACCGTCAGGCCAAGAACAACCAACAAACCATCGTCGATTTGCAGTCGACTCCGCTGGAGGTGATGGGAAGCTGATTTTCCCGACGAAGCTCAATGGAGGTAGCGCCGGTGTGGATGCCTGCTGCGGAGGCAGGCTCACGACAAAAGAGGGATTTTTTGATCGTACAGCACTGGAGGTCCCGGTTCAAATCCGGGCGTCGGTTCCTTATTCGTAGCTCAATGGAAAGAGCGGCGGCGCACACGTCATCCGCTGAGGGCGACTAACAGTGCCGCGATCCTGGTTCGAGTCCAGGCGGTGTAAGGGTAGCGTCGCGTGTCGATCAACGACCCGCTTGCAGTAGGCAGTTGAGCAGACTGGCCTCAGGCGACGATTTCCAGCCCTTTTCTCTGTACGAGGTGCAATAACTTGAGTGCCGTGCCCGTCGGGCGCTTCTGCCCGATCTCCCACTTTTGGATGGTCGACAGGCTGGTATTGAGCATGGCGGCGAACACTGCCTGACTGACATGGGAGGTTTCGCGGATCTGCTTGATCGCCTGCGGCTCCAGCGGTGGTACGGGTGGCAGGCACATGCGGTCGAACTCGCGCATGGTGATCTGGTCCATCACGCCGGCGTCGTGAAGACCCTGCGCCGTCTCGTGGACAGCTTCAAGAATGGTTGATTTCGTCTTTCTCATCGCAATTCACCTCGATTAATTCTCCGGCTTGCACAATGGTCTGGACTGCTGCGGAACTCAAACCGAGCAGCTGCCCGGCTAGTTTTTTCAGCGCTTCCTGTTCGTCTTTGTCGATGTTGCTGCGGACGTTCTTGGGGAAGCCAAACACGAACACCCAGCGGTCGCCGTGGTTGGTGGCCACCAGGGTGCGAAACCCCCCGCTCTTGCCCTGCCCTGCCCTTGCGATCCGCTTCTTCAACAGGCCCCCGCCCAGATCGGCCTCGAACAGGCCAGCGGCCATCTCCTGGACGGCGGTGCATAACGCTTTCTCGGGCAAACCTTCGTTTTTGGCCCATCGGTGGAACCACTTGTTCTTGTAGATCGACATTGGTGTTTTTTACTATAGCACTAAGTGCTATATAAACACAGGGGCAGCGTGGCGCTGCCTCGAATGGTCAGGCCGGCAGGCACTACTTATCATCCATGCTGAAAACCAGCATCCCCGGCCTCTTTTTCGTGTGGTCTGGTCGCACGAGGCTCAAAGTTCCTCTGGGGTCTTCGCCGCGGCGGGCCTGGATCGTCTCATAGGGGTCGTGGGCGCCGCCCTGCTTTCAGTGGTGTTTATGCATGGTAGCTATCTGGTATCCACCTGGTACCGGTCGGCCGAAGCTCTCTCTGAGGCGTGGCACGATGATGGTTTCTAGGAGTACCTGTGCCCAACCTGAGTCAACGATACATTGCCGCCCTCGCTCAGCTCAGCCAGTTTCAATGCGTGGCAGGCGACAAGTCGACGCTGACCCATGTCCTCACCGGCGTCCAGGTGGCGCCGGAGACGGCGGACGAGCAAGCCGAGGACGCCAGCTTTTTGCGGCTCACGTTTCCGGGTGGGCACACGATCGACGTGATCGCCCGCATGTACTTCGAGCTGCAGCTGGCCGAGGATGCTGCCCATGGTCTGCACGCGGTGGGCGAAGGGTCGGGCGAGATCCACAAGCGGGCGGCGCAAAGCTGGGAGCATTTGAGCCGGAAGCACAACTTGGACGAATAGGCAGGGCGCTTTCGTTGTCGCAGTTGGCACGAACTCCTCGTTACCTGCGTCCCTCGGCGCAGCCGGGCCGGGCTGTCGTGCTGCGCATGCAGCCGCTCCGCGTCTTTCCCCTTCGGGCTTCCATCCCTGACGCCTTCGCGCCTTTGGCGCTGCGCGCTGGCGCTTGCCTCCGGGGGGACGGCTAAAACCCTCCCCTGCCGCCCTGCGGTTGGCGCCCCCTGAAAACCGCCGGCCAGGCGCCGCCTGCCCGGCTTGAATCCCTTCGCGCCGGATCAGACGTTGCGCCGGCGTGCCAAGGCGCGTCGAGAACGGTTCGGCCGGCGGATGTGCCTAAAGATAGCTACTGGATCTCTTTATTAATCTGGTAGCTATCCGATAACATAGATATCCGATAGCTATATGGTATTCTGATAGCTACTGGATATCTTTGGAGCCGTTGATGCCAACTATCGTTTTCGTCAGTCCCAAGGGGGGCGCAGGGAAAACCACTGCGGCCCTGATCCTGGCGTCAGAGCTGGCGCGTGGCGCGGCTGTGACTGTGATCGACGCCGATCCCAACCACCCGATCAAGAGCTGGGCAGCAGAAGCCGACGCGCCGAACCTGACGGTCATTGCGGATGCCGACGAAGAAAACATCCTCGAGCGGATCGAGGAGGCGGCAGCTCGGACGCCGTTCGTGGTGGTCGACCTGGAAGGGACGGCCGCCAAGATCGTGCTGCTGGCGGTCAGCCAGGCCGATCTGGTGATCGTTCCGACGCAAGGCTCCCAGCTGGACGCAGAGCAGGCCAGCCGGGCACTGCGCGTCATCAAGCAGCAGGAAAAGATGTCCGGGCGCCCGGTGCCGTTCTCGGTCTTGCTGACGCGCACGAGCGTGGCGATCCGCACGCGCAACATGGCGCACATCCAACGTGGGTTGATCGAGGCCGGGGTGCCCGTGCTGAAGGTCGAGCTGCACGAGCGCGAGGCGTTCCGGGCGGTGTTCTCTTTCCGGCAGCCGCTGGAGCGGCTGAACCCGGCTGA
>JBBJNO010000174.1:0-5826 GCA_037720875.1 Luteimonas sp.
ACTGCGCGAGTACCGCATCGACGGCGATGGTATCCAGGTGGGCGCGATGCTGACCGACCTGGAGGGACTGCTTGGCGGCAGGCCGCGAAGGGAGGACCCTGCCGACAGGGTCGGTCGCACGGACGGGAGATGATCGGCCCATCGGGAAGGCAGGGGCCATGAGCGCATCGGTCGAACACAACGCAAACGCAGCGGAACAAGCCGCCCGCGAACTCGCACGCCTGACGGAGCAGATCGGGACGGCGCGTGAGCAACTGGGGCGCCTGCAAGAGGAAATCGTCGAGTCCGAGCATCGTCTTGCCGGCCCGCAGGCGGCCCGGCTTGTGCAGGCCAACGAGCAACCGGTCATCGCGACCTTGCGCGCCCAGACCCAGGCGGGAGCCGCCGCGCAGGCGCTGGAGGAAGTGTCGCGGTCGGCCGAGCTCGATGTGTTGACTGGGCTGCCCAATCGCGTGCTGCTGCACGACCGGTTGACGCACGCCATCGCCAATGCGCGCCGCCACGAGACCCAACTGGCGCTGCTGTTCGTCGACCTCGACGATTTCAAGCGGATCAACGACACCCACGGCCACGCGGTCGGCGACGACGTTCTGAAACACGCGGCGCAGTGCCTGGCCGCATCGATACGTGACGCGGACACCGTCAGCCGTCATGGGGGCGATGAATTCCTGATCCTGCTTGACGAGGTGTCGGAGGCCGCCGACGCTGGGCTGGTCGCCGACAAGATGATCGCCACGCTCGGCGCACCGTACAGCGCGCGCGGACCTGTGCTGCAACTCAATGCGAGCATCGGCATCAGCATCTACCCCGACGATGGTGATGACCCCGACACGCTCATCGCGCGCGCGGATGCCGCGATGTACCGCGCCAAGCGGACAGGGCGCGGCCGTCACGTGTTTCATGGCGAGGCACTTGCGCACGCAGGCGCCAGGCCGCCGCCAGCATCAGGTGGGGCCTCGCGCCGGCCGGCCTATCGCCAGCAGGCCGAGGCCGAGCATGCGCAAATGCAGGAGGTCAACCAGCAGTTGCTGATGGCCGCGCTCAACGCGCAGGGATTGCAAGCCGATGCCGAACTTGCACATCGGCAGCAGCAAGGCTATCTGGCGGTGCTCGCACATGAGCTGCGCAATCCGCTGACCCCGCTGCGCATGGCGGCGGAATTGCTGGGGCATATCCACTCCGATGGAACAAAGCTGCCGCGGCTGCAAGCCATGATCGAGCGTCAAGTGACGCACATGACACGCATGGTCAGCGACTTGCTCGACGTGTCGCGCGCGGAGACCGGCAAGTTGCGGATCGAGCGCCGGCCGATCGAACTGGCCGACATCATCGAGGATACGGTTGGCGCCTGCAGGCCGGCGATGGATGCGCGCAGGCAGCGTCTCGACCTCGATCTGCCGGCCCGCGCCATTGAAATGCAGGGCGACCCGGTGCGCATCGCGCAAATCCTGGGCAACCTGCTCGACAACGCCTCCCGGTACACGCCGGATGCGGGCGAGATCGCGCTGGTCGTCACGGCAACGGCCGAGGCCATCGAAATCAGCGTGTCCGACAACGGCATCGGCATCACCGCCGAGGTCCTGCCGCATGTGTTCGAGCCGTTCGTGCAGGATGCGCGCGCCACCCACTTCAATGGTGCCGGCCTGGGCATTGGATTGACCCTGGTGCGCGAACTGGCGGAAGCCCATGGTGGCCGCGTCGCCGTCTCCAGCGCGGGCAGCGGGCTTGGCAGCACGTTCGTGGTGGTGCTGCCGGTCAGCGGCGACGCGCCGTAACGCCGGCTCCTCGCAGGAGCGGCTTCAGCCGCGAGCTTTTACGCCCCGCGGTCGGGTTCGGCGATGTCGCCGGCAACAGAATCCATGAGCGAGTTCGCCTTGTCGCCCGGCGACGGTGAGGGCTTGATGAAAGTCAGGATGCGGCCGCGATTCTGGATCCGATCACGGCTTCGGATATGCCGTCTGCCTGGTCGCGAAATGCGGGCGGATGACGACGATGGGGTCTTTCGTGATCAAACGGATTCGCCTGACGGCGAATCCTGCTGCAAGAATCAGATCCAAGGCTTCATTCGCCCTGCGCGGGAATGATGAGCAGCTTTTCAGAAATTCCTGTGAGGACCCAGAACTCAGATCACGGATATGGCGCCCTTCGCAATCACCGGCCCGGTCGGCTGGCCCGTCGGCGAACCACCCGGCGGCTCAAGCGAGATTGCGACCACCGCATCGGCCGCGAATGCACTGCGCATCGTCTCGGGGATATCGACCGAATGCGCGCGCGTCGGGTCGAGCACGCCCAGCGACTGCGGTGCGCCGCCTCCGGCAATCACCCACAGTTCGGGCACCTGGCCCGCGGGGATGTCCACGGCCATCGGCACCATCATGATCTTGCCGTGTTGCGAATCGATGCTGGCCAGGTAAGCCGCCGTGCCATCGTCGGTGGTGATCGCGGCGACCATGTCAGGCGCGGCCAGCGCAGGCTCCGGGACGGGCACGATGACAGGCGCGGGAACAGGCACCGTGACCGGTTCCGGGGTGGGGACGGTCGCGATCGGCGGCAGCGCCGGCGCTGTTTGCGGGCGCTGCAGGTTGACCATCAGTGCGAACAGGCTTGCGGCCGCGGCTGCCAGGCCGCCGGCACCCAGCCAGCGCCAAACGCTGACGTTGTCCCACCACGACGCCCTGGCCGGAGTCCGCGCGCGGTCGGCGATACGGTCGGCGCGCATCGGACCCAGCAATCCCAGCGTCTGCTGGATGCGTGGCCAGATGTGATCGGGAACCGCCATCGGCGCGATGCTGTCCAGCCATGGCGCGAAATGCCGCTCCCACGCGGCGACTTCGCCGGCGAATTGCACGTCGGACTGCATGCGCTGCATCGCGGCGCGCTGCTGGCTGGCATCGAGCACGCCCAGCACGTATTCGCCAGCGAGCATGTCGCCTTCGGGCGGATCCTGCACACGATCGTCGTAGGAAGTATTCATCGTTCCAGGCACGCCTTGAGCTTTTGCAAGCTGCGTCGTATCCAGCTCTTGACCGTACCGAGCGGGGTGCTGGTGCGCACCGCCAGTTCCTCATAGGTCACGCCTTCGAAGAATGCGGTGCGCAGCAGGATTTGCCGGTCGGGATCGAGTTCGCGCAGGCAGGCGTCGAGCCGCCGCTGGTCGTCGGCGAGCTCGGTCGCTTCCAGGCCAGTCGGCGAACCGTCGCTGATGTGCTCGACCAGTTCGATGCTGATGTTCTGGCGCAGGTTGGCGTTGGAGCGCAACCGGTCGATGGATTTGTTGCGCGCGATCATCGCCAGCCATGTCATCGCGCTGGCGCGCGCGGCGTCGAACTGCCCCGCCTTGTGCCAGATCGTGGTGAACACTTCCTGCAAGGTGTCTTCGGCCTCGGCGTGGTCGGGGACGATGCGCGCGCAAATGCCGAACAACCGCGACGAGGTGGAGCGATACAGACGCTCGAATGCGGCGTTGTCGCCGCGTGCGACGTCCGAGAGCAGGCCGCCCAGGCCGTCTTGATCGGCTGCAATTCCTTCTGACGTCACCGCCATGCGCACACCCTTTCAATCGCATCTGCCCGGAATACTAGCAACGATTCCAACAGGTCGTGTCGATTGGACGTGATCGTGAGGGCGCTCATCCAATGCACCGCTTGACCAGCCTGGCTGCAATGGCGGCATCGGCCTCGGATCGCGCCACGTTGCTGTTGCGCCGCGCCGCCGGTAAGTCGATATCGACCACGAGCCGCCTGTCGATCCAGTGCGACTCGCGATACAGCAGCTTCTCCGTGTCCGGCGCGCAGGCCGGTCCTTCGCAGGATTCAACGGCATGCGCTGACAGCGTCGCGGCAACGGCCACCATCGCAAGCACACTTGTTGAAAGCACACATGCTGAAAGCATGGAAGGACCATGCGACGACGTTGGGCTGGGGCAGGGAGGAAACATGAGGGGCGCCATGCAGTCGTATCGACCGTTCCTCACATCTGCGTCACGCGGTGTTCCGCGGATGCGGCATGCATCAAGCCGACCGTTCAGCGAGATAGTGCGCAATGGCGTGCGGGCGCTGCATCCAGGGGAAGTGATCGGCGGCGACGCCAAGGTCATGTGTGTCAAGCGTCATGATTTCAGTACGGGATCGTGACAACTTCGACAACAGGAAGCGTAACGATGACTCAGGAGCGAGCCAGTCATCCGATAACACGACCGCGCGTGTCCCGACATCGATCCGCGCCATTGCTGCTTCGATATCGGCCGCGATGCCGTGCGCGGCGTAGCGGCCGCTGAGCGCGGTGCGCGCCCAGTCCACGATCAAGGTGCGTGCCTCGTTGCCGCCAAAGCCGATCAGGCGGCCCGGCAATGCGCCGCGCTTGCGCGCAAGCCATGGCAGGAAGCGGTACACCAGCGGCAGGCCGAAACGCAGCGGTGCGGGGAAGGCGCGCCAGTACGGCGAACCGCTGGCGACGAGCCACAACGCTTGTGCCGCGTCGGGTGACAACGCCAGGTGGCAACACGCGAGTTGGCCACCGAGGCTATGGCCGCCGATGATGCGTGGCAACTGCGCGAACGCGTCGGCGATGGCCGCTTCGCTGGCCGGAACGTCGAGCGTCAACAGCTCGCGATACCCCCAGTCGCGGTTGCGGTCCGCACGCGTGTTGCTGGAGCCGTTGCCGCGCCACTCGTGCACGAAGACGGCGATGCCGTGCGCGGCCAGTGCTTCGGCGAAGGGCAGGTAGTGTTTTGCGGCGACGCCGAGTGCAGGCAGCCACAGCAACGTCGCGTGCGGGTTGTCGGGAATGCGCGCAGGCAGCAGCCAGTCGTGGCCGTCCTTGCCCTGAACCCTGACATCCCTTGCTTCGATCATCGGTTCGTTGCCGCGCCAAAATGATCCAGCACGACGATATCGCTGCGTCCCGGACGATAGCCCTGGCGCAGTGCACGATGCACGTAATCCGATGCTGCGACGCATGCCTCCTGCAAGGATTTCCCCAGGCACAGATTCGCCGCGATCGCTGAGGCAAGCGTGCAGCCGCTACCGTGCGCTTGCAGTGCGAGTCTTGGATGGATGATTTCGTGGATGCCGTATTGGTCGGCGTACACATCGATGACGTCGCCGTCGTCGGCAAGATGTCCGCCTTTCAGCAACAGGCTCCCGACACCGAGATCGAGGAACTCACGGGATGCCGCGTGCATCGCGGCGCGATCTTGGATGGGATGGCCGAGCAGCAGTTCGGCTTCCGGGAGGTTCGGAGTCACGATGCCGGCGATCGGCAACAAGCGATTGCGCAACGCATCCAGTGCATCCGGCTGCAGCAGGCGCGCGCCCGAGGTCGCGACCATGACCGGATCCAGCACGACGAATGGCACGCGATGCGTTGCCAATGCATTGTAGACAGCGTTGATGACTTCACTGCTCGCGAGCATGCCAAGCTTGACCGCAGCCACATCGAAATCCTCGAAACATGCATCGACCTGCGCCCGCAGAAAATCGCCCGGCGGCACATGGATCGCCGTCACGCCGCGCGTGTGCTGCGCGGTGAGCGCGGCGATTGCGCTGAGGCCATGGACGCCGTGTGCGGCAAAGGTTTTCAGGTCGGCCTGGATGCCGGCACCGCCGCCCGAGTCGGAGCCGGCAATGGTGAGTGCGGATGGTTTCGCCGGTCGCGTCATTGTCATGGGTGACATTCTGCAACGTTACGAGAATGGCTGGCCGACGGTCGACCCGGCCGGTTGGAGTGTGTGGTCGAAATCGGTGACGTAATGCAGTCGACCGGCCTGCTCGCGCAGCTGCATGTCGGCGATCACCTGTTGCGGTTGAGGTTGCAGGGCGGACGGAT
>JBBJNO010000175.1:0-5767 GCA_037720875.1 Luteimonas sp.
GGCCTATCGGGTGATCAACCTACGAAAATCACCCACACGTTTCCACGAAGAGCCTAAAAAAGAAAGGCGCGGCCCGCAACCCGCCGGACCGCGCCAATCGGGGAGGGTCAGAAATCCAGCGATACCGTCAGCTGGCCGTAGCGTGGCGACTGGAACCCGTTCTCCTGTCCATAATCCGGATTGCGATTGATGCCGGCAAGATCGAAGTTTTCGTTGACCTGCGTCGCCTTCTGGCGATTCAGCAGGTTGTACACCGCAAACTTGACCTTGAGATCGGCGTTGCCTAACGTTTGCAGGTACGCGAGGCTTGCGCCGACATCGATAGCCCATGGCGTCCTGCCCGCCGTTCCGCGCGGGATGAACTCGTACACCCGTTGTGTGGAATCGGTGTCCCTGCAATTGGCCACGCAGACATAGAAGCTGTGGTAGTCGCGATTATCGAACGGGTTGCCCACTCCAAAGGCGCTGATCGGGCGGCCTGATTGCATGTCGAACGTCGCGCCGGCTTCCCAGTTTTCATTGAATGCAAACGTGCCGCGCGCCTTGAATTGATGCCGGCGGTCGTTGGCCAGATAACCATAGGCGTTGTAATTGACCCATGGATCATCGAATGCCTCGGTGCGGCCAGCATCACCGAAATTGAAGTCCGAAGTAACAGGTCCTTCCGCATTGCCGCGCGTTTTGGAGAAGGTGTACGACGCATTCAACGCCCACCGCTCGTCCCATGCCCGGTCAATCACGAGTTCGAGCGCCTGGTAATCGCGCGTGGGCTCGTCCCAGCCGCGTTGCCCGCGGAACACATTGCCGGGACTGGTGCGCAGGGCCCAGCCGGCGCTCGATGTATCGATCGTCACCCAGCCATCCTTGATGCCATCGCAGTTGGTATCGCCATAGATGGTCAGGATCTTGCCGGGGTTGGCCATGATGAATCCAGGCGCGCCCACCGTACCGCATGCGCCATTCGCGTTGATGTTCATGTCGTCGATGGCGTTGTGGAGTTTTCGGTAGATGCCACGGATGCCCCACGACCACTTGTCGTCGATCATGGACTGGAACCCGAGGATGGCTTCGTCCTGGTACACCGGATCCATGTCGGAATCGACCTTGCCACGTGTGTCGCCGACCAGTCCGTTGCCTTGGGTGTTATCGACGCCTCCGATTTGCGGGCCGAGGATCGGAATCTGGTAGGTCTGGCCGTTGTAGTCGAACGAACGGTAGCCGTTGAACACGTAGAAAAAACGCTCGTCCAGGAAGGGGCCAGCTTGCTTGATGTTGATGACGTTGGCGACGGGCAGGAAATACCGGCCGATATTGCCGTATGCCTTCGACCGGCCATTGCCTTTGACATCCCAGGAGAAGCCGAGTCGCGGTGCGACCATGTCCTTGATCCTGATGTAGCTGTCGCCATTGGCATCCTTGTTATCGAATTCCTCGACGCGCAGCCCGAGATTGAGCACAAGGTTGTCCGTGACCGACCAGTTATCCTCAAGGTAGTACGCCGCGTTGAGCGTCTCGAAGGTGCCCCGGTTGCTTTGCTTGCGTGTCCGCACATACGCAGTCACACCTGGTGGAACTACCGCGCCGTTGAGCGCGCTTCCGGGCCTGGTGGCGAAGACGTCATAGCGGAGGTTGTCGGGCCCGGGCGCGAACTGTTCAAATTCGGACGTATTGACTTCGCGATCCAGGCCGAACCGCAACAAATGGTCGCCAAGCGCCCACTCGAAATCCAGCCGCATCGCCTCGCGCGTATCGACGGCATCGAGCACGGTGGTGTTGAACGTGCAGCCCTTGTCGCCCCTGAGCGGTGCGGGCCGGTTATCGAACACCTTGTTGCACTCCAGGTCGGCGGAACCTCGTGTTGCGCGTGCACGATCGTTCTCACCGTACATCGCCTTGACTGACAGGTCGTCGGTGAGATATCCCGTGTACGTCAGCGCCCAGTTGATTCCGCCGCCCTCACTGAGCGTGGTGCCCGAGGATGGCCCCGTCTTGTCGCCGGTGTCCGGGTTGAACGGAAAGGTGCTGGATGACGATTCGTTCTTGTCGGAAAACGCCAACAGCTCAAGCAGGTGGCTGTCGGTGATCTGCCAATCGAGCTTCGTGCCCCAGAACGGCGTATCCGCTTCGCCCTCGAACAATGTTGTCCCTGACGTACTGGTGTTGACGGGCTCGAATTTCCGCGCCTCATACATCGCGAAGAAGAACAACCGATCCCTGACGATGGGCCCGGATGCAAAACCGGTCAAACTGGCACGGTCGTATTCGTCGTGACGTGCGGTGAAATAGCGCGTGCCGTTGGCGGTGAAACGGTCGCGGGCCGCGGACTGCAGCGAGCTGGGCTCCCAGCGTAATTCCGCCCCGTACTCGAATTTGTTGGTTCCCGACTTGGTGACCGCGTTGATCACGCCGCCCGTGGTACGGCCGAACTCCACCGAATAGCCACCGGTCTTGATCTGAAATTCCTTGTAGAACGAGTAAGGCACTTGCGAGAAGCCGATGCGGTTGTAGAAATCGGTCACGTTCAATCCGTTGACGTAAATCGTGTTCTCGGCAACCGAGGATCCGCCAAACGAAACGCCTCCCAATGCGCTATCGCCACGGGTCAACCCGGGTGTCAGCAGCGCAACCGAGAGTGGATCGCTGGCAACCGGCAACCGGCTCAACTGCTCGCTCGTCAGGTTGGTGGCCGACTCGGTCGAAGTCACATCCACCGGCGTGATCACGCCAGAACCAATCACCTGCACCGTGCCGAGCGTTGTCAGGTTTGTTCCGGAACCGATATCGACATTGGTGGCGTTGCCGAGGCTGACGGTGACATTGGTCGGCGTGCCGATGGCTGCGCCATCCTTGCTGGCTTGTAGTGTGTAGTTGCCGATTGGAAGAAACGGAAAGCGATAGTTGCCTTCGGTATCGGCCGTCACTGACCGGGTAAAGCCGGTTTCCGGATTGCGCACGGTCACTTCGGCGCCGGCGATCGACTGGCCATACACGGACCCATCGTTGTTCGCCGCATAAGCCGACGGCAGCATCACGATCGAGGCAAGACTCAGCCCCAATGCCATGCAAAGTACGGTCTTGCGCAATGCGCGACTGCTCATGCCTCTCTCCTGCTAATACTGTGATTGGTTGGTCTGCGTAAGGTTTGAGGCGTCCCGCCCCTTGTTCAGCACCTGCGCCTTGAACGTGTAATCCCACTGATCGAAATACAGGTTGCCGCCGCGCCACTCGACTTCGCCGCGTTGCGAGTCCACGGTGTCGGAGCGCGCATGCTGTTTCGCCGGCACGAAATCAGTTCCGTAGTCGTCGTTAAAGGCGATGCGGTAGGCGTCGAGGCCGCCGAGATAGAACCATTCCAGCGCCGGATCGCCGGACAGGCGACCGGTGTTGACGTCCATCGGAATCCAGCCGTACGGCGCCAGGTACATCCAGCCCCAGTCGTGCAGGTTGTCGAAGCTGCCGTCGGAATAGACCATGCCCGACTGCCAGCGCGCGGGGATGCCGTTGAGGCGCAGCAACGTCATCAGCAGCAAGGTCTGTTGGCCGCAATCGGCGTGGCCGGCATGCAATGCGTAATCGCTGATGTTGGTGATGGTCGAGTACTCGCGCGCGCCGGCCCACGGGATGCGGTCGACCGCGGCGAACAGCTTCTGCGCGATGCGATAAGGATTGGTTTCATCGCCGACCGCATCGCGGGAGAACTTGCGGATGTCGTCGGTGAACACGATGTGGGGTTGGCGCTCGCCGAGATGCGGAGCCAGCTCCGGAGTGGCGACGGCCGCAACCACCTTGTCCGCATCGATGGCGCGGTACTGTCCAAACACTGTCATGTCGTACTCGATCGAGAACGTGGTCGGCTTGCCCGCCTCTGCGGCCTGTTCCAGATACACCGTGCGCTGCAGCGTGGATTCCGGCGCAACGACATGCGTCGCCGGCACACTGCGGATGAGCGCGATGTTGTCCTGCTGGCCGGGCAGCGCGCGCGGATAGGGAATCCACGCGCGTAATGTTTCGCCGGCGGGGACGACGTCGGCGTTGACGACCAGCGATTGCATCACCCGGATGCGGCGTGGCGCTACACCCGTGCGTCCGCTGGCGATTGCCTGCGCGCGCACTTCGGCGTGATGCGCGTGCAGGCGCTCCATCGGTCCGTCGACGAAAGGTTTGGGCGCGGCGCGGCGCGCGGCGGCTTGTGGGCTGATGCGGAACAGGTTCGATGGGGCACGGCTGAAATAGCGCGTTTCGCCGTCGATGACGTAGTGCTCGAGCAGTCCCGCCGCATCCCAGGCGGCGAATTCCTCGTCGCGCAGGTCTGGCACCTGCTGTCTGACGCGCGCTTTTGCCTCGTCACGGCTCAACGTGAAATCCAGATGGATGCGGCTCATGCGCTTGCGCTGGAATTCAAAGGCGTCGCGTTCGACGGCATCCGTGCGCGCGTCGGCAAGCGCCGAGGCGATGCGTTTTTCCGCATCTGCAAAGTCGCCGTCGTCCACGGCACGGATCACGCCTGCTAGATCGCGGTCGCTGGTCGTGGCAAGCACAATGCCGATCATTCCGGGCAGCAGGAGCAACAGGACAATGACGGCCCGCCAATGCCCGGAACCTGCCTTGCGGCCGGCTCGCTGACATGCGCGTGCTGTGATCCCATCCGACCCCGTCTCCACCGCGTTCGTCGCCCCACGAATGTGCGCAGATGCGTTGTGTAACATGGCTGCAAGGGCTCGTCAATAATTTATTCTTTTGATGTATGCTAAAAGAAATAGATATTCTGCAGTGCACAAATGAGCAGGCGGGTGGAACGGATTGGGTGAAGCGGATTGTGTCCGCGTTTTCGTAATTGTTTCTGCTGCAAGGGACAGGTGATTGGAACGTAATGGGAACCTGGAATGCATGCGCCAAACAGGACCTGTCATCCCCGCGCAGGCGGGGATCCAGATGACGTGAGCATTGAAACCGAAGGCACTGGATCCCCGCCTGCGCGAGAATGACGATCAAAACATCGGAAGAAGATGGCACCCATGACCAAGCCGCTCGCCAAGACATCGATGAACTTCACACACTCACTGTTGACCACCGCTCTGTTGCTGCTGAGCGCCTGCGCCAGCACGCCGCCTACAGCGGATGCAGCAGCCGATGCCGCCCACTCCATCGCAACCGACACGCGCGGCGTGCCGGGCATCACCAGCGAACAACTGGAACCCGATTACTGGATCCGCCGCCAGACGCAGGCCGAGGCAGTCGTGCTTGACGAGGCGGCCATCGCCGCGCAGAACCTGCGCCTGCAACAAACCGACGACTCGGTGCACGACATCGAAGCGCTACCCGCCACGCTGCAACGCGATCAGGTGAGACAGTGGATCAGCGATCTGTCGCAGCGTCCGGACAATCCCCGTTACGACCAGCAGGGAAAACCCATCCCATCCAGAACGCTGGATGCGCTGGTAAAAGACTTGCGCCTCGATGCGATCCCCGCGACGCAGGCGACGCGCTACGGCATGGTCGTGCAGCGCGCGGATCTGCGGACGTTCCCGACCCGCCTGCGGGTGTTCAGACGCGCCGGCGACACCGACATCGATCGTTTCCAGGAGAGCGCATTGTTCCCCGGCACGCCGGTGGTGATCGCGCACGAAAGCCGCGACCGCAAATGGTGGTTCGTCGTCAGCAAGTTGTATGCGGCGTGGATCGAGAAGACGCATGTGGCCGAAGGCGGCAAGCAGGCGGTGTTCGACTACACGCGCAAGACGCCGTATGTCGTCGTCACCGGCGCCAC
>JBBJNO010000176.1:0-5740 GCA_037720875.1 Luteimonas sp.
ACTTCCGTTCGATCCAGGGCAGCGGCTTCAAGTCGTTGCAGGAAGGTCAGCGCGTGTCGTTCAAGGTCGTGCAGGGCCAGAAGGGCCTGCAGGCCGATGAAGTCCAGGCAATCTGATCCCACCCGATCAATTTGTCTGATCAAGATTCCGCACTTCGGTGCGGGTCTTCGGAAAAGCCCGGCAACCGCCGGGCTTTTTTGTGGTTCTTCACGGAAGTCCGGGGAGCTGATGTGCTGGATTCGTCGCGGATGATCGTTTCGGTGCGACCTCCATGCCAGCATCACGACCGACCCGATAATTTTGTCCCAGTACACGCCAATGGACTGCTTCGATGAGCCGCTTCCGCACTGCCCGCCTGACCCGACTGATTTCGTTGTCCCTGCTTGCGCTGGCGCTGGCCGCATGTAACCGTGGCAACGACATACCCGCACCCGCGCAAACGCCTTCCGGCATTCCGCCTGTCGCCACCCAGGCCATGCCCGCCGCGACCAGCGTTCCGCTCCAGGACGTGTTCGAGACCAACCAGCGCTACATCATCGGGATCAGCTATCCGCCGGCAGCGGCGAAGTATCCCGGGCTGGCGGCAGAGCTGAAAAAGTATGCCGACAGCGCCCGCGCGGAGCTGATGCAGGCCGTGTCGGGCTTGGGCAACGACAAGCCCGCATCGCCCTACGACCTCAGCCTCAGATTCAACCAGGTGCTGGAAACACCGCAGCTGGTGGCCATTGCCGCCGACGGCAGCAGCTATACCGGCGGCGCGCACGGGACCCCGCTGATTGCTCGTTTCGTCTGGTTGCCGAAACAAAATTCATTGCTTCAGGCGCAGCAGCTGGTGCCGCAAGCCACGGGATGGAAGACGATTTCCGATTACGTCCGCGAGCAATTGCATGGCGCCTTGTCGCAGCGCATTGATGCCGACGAGATGCCGCCCGGCGAACGTGCGGAGATGATCAAGAGTGCCGGCAAGATGATCGACGAAGGCAGCGAAGCCGACGCAGGCAATTTCGCGCAGTTCGAGCCGATGGCCGGTGCCGGCGGCAAATTGAAGGGGTTGCGTTTCGTCTTCCCGCCGTATCAGGTCGGGCCGTACGCGGATGGCACGCAAACGGTGGACGTGCCTGCTGAAGTCTTGTTGCCGCATGTCGCGCCGGCGTATCGCGGATTGTTCGTCGGCGGGTGATGCTGCTCCAGCTTCATGCCAAAAAGCAGCGGAGCAAGCTCCGCTCTACAGGCGCGGTGGCTGGCTCATGTCTCCGTGGCGACGGGCAGATCGCAACGAATGCGCAGGCTTGCCGCGGACGGTGATTCTGCGCCGAGCGAACCCGAATGTGCGACGACGATGGCGCGGGCGAGCAGCAGCTTGAGTCCGAGGCCTCCGTCGTACGCATGAGTCAAGGGTTGGTCGAACAGGGTGTCGGAGTCCGCAATCTCGGCAGCGTCCGTTGCAAGGCCATCGACGACGATGTCCAACCGCAACATGCCGTCTATCGTGTGGGCATGAAGCGCTGGAGGTTTGTCACTCCTGCGCGACATTGCATATCCCATCAGGCTCCTAAACGCCTCGACCAGGCGGACCTGATCGCAAATCACGTTTGCGCCGCCGGTTTCATCGAGGATGGAAGGGCTAGCCGCGTTCGAGGACGCGAACGAGCCAATCGCGATTTCCAGCAACATCGACACCTCGCACGGCGCCATGTGACCCAGCAACGTGCCGCGATTGGCCTGCGACCAGTCGCCGAGTTCGTCAATCATGCTGCCCATCACGCGCGTCTGCCGGTCGATCAAGGCGAACAGTTCCTGCTGTTGCGCCGCATCGATCTGTCCGCTCTTCAGCAGGTATGCGGCGGTTTGCAATGGTGTGAGCGGGCCGCGCAAGTCATGCGCCAGCCGCGCGAACCATGGCATGGGGAGCGTCATGACGAGAGCGGGCTCGTTGGGCGCGCGCTCGAACCATCCACCAGCGATGCGCAGATGGACTGGATCGCGCTCAGTTCCGGCGGCTTGACCAGGTGATGATCGAAACCGGCCTCCTTTGTGCGGCGCCGGTCTTCCGGCTGGCCCCAACCGGTCACGGCGACCAGGATGGCCGCACGCCCGTGCCCGGTCGTGCGCAGCGTGCGCGCCAGGTCGTAGCCGCTGAGCCCGGGCATGCCGACGTCCATGAAGGCGATGTCGGGGACGAACGATGCGAATTCGGATTCGACCTGCAAGGGGTCGTAAAGGCGCAGTGTTTCCAGCCCCAGCAAGTCCAGCATCATCGCCAGGGTGTCGGCTGCATCGCGGTTGTCGTCAACGACCAACGCGCGGCGTTTTGCGAGTGAGCGGATGGTGGTCGGCGGCGCATCGACAGGTTGCTGTTGTGGAATGGCGAGATCGGGATCGCGCGGCAGCTGTACGCGAAACGCGCTGCCTTTGCCCAGGCCCTCGCTCTGCACCGTGACGTGGCCATCGTGCATCTCGGTGAGATGTTGCACCAGCGTGAGGCCGATGCCGAGGCCGCCGTGGGCCTTCTCCACCGCCGTGTCGGCCTGTGAGAACAATTCGAAGATGTGCTCGATCTGCTCACTGGACAGGCCGATGCCGGTATCGCGCACGCACACGTCGATATGGTGTTCGTTGACGGTGGCGGCCACTTCAATGTTGCCGCCGTCATCGGAGTACTTCGCAGCGTTGTTGAGCAGGTTGGCGAAGACCTGCGACAGGCGCGCGTGATCGGCGTGCAGCGGGACCGGTTGCTCGGGAAGTAGCACGTGCAAATGATGCCCGCCGCGCTCGATCAACGGCGCGGCGGTCTCGACCGCCGATTGCAGCACGTCATTGAGCGTCGTCACCTGCTTGCGCAGCACCAGCTTGCCGCGGGTGATGCGTGCGATGTCCAGCAAGTCGTCGATCAGGCGCACCAGTTGCGCGAGCTGGCGTTCCATCATGTCCTGCAATGGATCATGCGCGTCCGGCGCCGACAAGCGGCGGATGTTGAGCGCGTTCAATAGTGGGGCCAGCGGATTGCGCAGTTCATGGGCGAGGGTGGCGAGGAATTCGTCCTTGCGCCGGTCGGCTTCGCGCAGGCGTTCCTCGGCATGCATGCGCACGCCGATTTCGTTCTGTAAATCCACATTGCGTGCGACCAGAGCGGTATTGACGTCGCGCAGCGATGCGTTGAGGCGTTCCATCTCGCGCGCTTTTTCGGCTTCCAGCGCAACATTGGCTGCGGACAGCTGCACGTTGGCCTGCTGCAGCTCACGGCGCTTGCGGAACAGTTCCGCCAGCACCGAGACCTTGGTACGCATGATTTCCGGGATTACCGGCACGCTGACGTAATCGACCGCGCCGAGCTTGTAGCCGCGCATCCGGTCCATGTCGCCGACGTTGACTGCGGTGACGAAGATGATGGGGGTCTTCTCGAAACGCGGATGCTGGTGAATCATGCTGGCCGTCTCGAAACCGTCCATGCCCGGCATGTTGACGTCGAGCAGGATCACCGCGTACTCGTTATCCATCAGCCGCTTGAGCGCTTCCATGCCGGAGCTGGCTTCAATCAGGTTTTCGCCCAGCGGCTCCAGGATCGCGCGGTACGTCAGCAACCGTCCTGGCTGGTCGTCGACCAGCAGGATGTTGACCGGCGCATGCGTCGCCTCGGGCGGCATCGCCTCGGATGCCGCCGGTGCCCCCGCATCGTAGGAAGTCAGCGATGCAGCCACTGGCGCAGCACTCCGAGCAGTTGATCGGTGACCACGGGCTTGGCGAGGTAATCCGAAGCGCCGGCCTCAAGACATTTTTCGCGATCGCCTTTCATCGCCTTGGCGGTCAGCGCGACGATCGGCAACGCGCGCGAATCAGGGTCCTCGCGGATCGCGCGCATGGTGTCGTAGCCGTCCATGCCCGGCATCATGATGTCCATCAGTACCAGCGCGATGTCGCGGTCGGCGGCGACCTTGTCGACCGCTTCCTGGCCGTTGCCGGCGGTGACCACGTCCATGCCGTGGCGCTCGAGCACGCTCGACAGCGCGAAGATGTTGCGCACGTCGTCGTCCACCACCAGCACGCGTTTTTCCTTCAGCGCGTCGTCGGATTCATGCAGGCGCTGCACCATTTGACGCTTGGCCGGGGGCAGGTCGCCGATCACGCGATGCAGGAACAACGCGGTCTCGTCGAGCAGGCGCTCCGGCGATTCCACGCCCTTGATGACCACGCTCTTTGCGGCCTTTTTCAAGCGCGCGTCCTCGGCCGCCGACAGGTCCTTGCCAGTAAACACCACCACCGGCACATCGCGCAGCTGCGGTTGATCCTGCAATTTGTCTAGCAACTCGAAGCCGGTCATGTCCGGCAGGCGCAGGTCGAGCACCACGCAGTCGTAATTGCTGTTTTGCAGCGCGTCCAGCGCCTCGGCACCGGAGCCGACCGTGTCGATGCTGATGTCGTCGTGGCGGATCAACTCCTCGATGCTCATGCGTTCTGCCGGGTCGTCCTCCACGATCAACAGGCGCTTGACGCGAGGCAACGCGTATTGCTTGATGCGCTCCAGCGCCGCTTCGATGCTTTCGGTATCTGCGGGCTTGGCCAGGTACGAAAACGCGCCGCGCTCGATGCTCTGGTGGCGTTCTTCTTCGACAGTCACGATCTGCACCGGGATGTGGCGCGTGTCCGAATCCTGCTTGAGCCGCGCCAGCACCGTCCAGCCCAGCATGTCGGGCAGGAACACGTCGAGCGTGATGGCCGTGGGCCGGTATTCGCGCACCAGCCGCAGGCCTTCGGCGCCGCGGTGGGCCACCAGCACCTTGAAGCCGCTCGAGCGCGCCAGGTCACGCAGGATGGTGGCGTAGCGTGGGTCGTCCTCGATCACCAGCAGCGACGGATCGCCCGGTAGGATGGAGGTGCGGTCGTCGGGCACCTGTTCGAACGGTTGCGAGGATGTCTGGGGCAAAGCAGTGGGCATCGGCATCGCCGCCTGCGCGCGCGCTTCATGGGCACTGTCGGCGCCCACGTAATTCAATGGCAGATAGAGGATGAAGGTGCTGCCTTCGCCGACCGCACTGGTCAACTTCAATTCGCCGCCAAGCAGGCCTGCGATTTCGCGGCTGATCGCAAGGCCAAGACCGGTGCCGCCGTATTTGCGGGACGTGCCGGCATCGGCCTGCTGGAAGGCCTCGAACACGATGCGTTGTTTCTCCGGTGAGATACCGATGCCGGTATCGCTGACCTCGAACGCGACCACCATCGGCGCCTTGTCGAGGATCACGTGGCCTGGCGTCCATCCGCTGGTCGCCGGTCGCGCCTTCAAGCGCACGCTGCCGTCCTCGGTGAACTTGAGCGCATTCGACAGCAGGTTCTTGAGAATCTGCTGCAGGCGCTTGGGATCGGTGCTGAGCGAACGGCCGAGTTCGGGCGCCACGTCCACCGAGAATTCCAGATTCCGGCGCTCGGCATCGTGGCGGAAGCTGCGTTCGAGGTTTTCGCGCAAGTGGGCGAAGGAGATTTCCTCGCTGTCGACGGTGACGGTGCCCGATTCGATCTTGGACAGGTCGAGGATGTCGCTGATGAGATGCAGCAGGTCGGTACCGGCGGCGTGGATGGTCTTGGCGAACTCGACCTGGCGCGGGCTGAGGTTGGTGTCGGGGTTCTCGGCGAGCTGCTGGCCGAGGATCAGGATCGAGTTCAACGGCGTGCGCAACTCGTGCGACATGTTGGCGAGGAATTCGGACTTGTAGCGTGACGTCAGCGCCAGTTCCGCGGCTTTTTCCTC
>JBBJNO010000177.1:0-5699 GCA_037720875.1 Luteimonas sp.
GTGGGACAGTTGGTTCAGGCGGCCCCGTCGGACACGCCTCCTATAATCCCCACCCGCCCCGCCGGAACACCGCATTGACCCGACCCGCCCCGCCGCCGATGCAACCGCTGGCCATCCGCGCCTATACCGCCACCACCGCGCTTGGGCGCGGGCGCGCGGCGCAGGCCGAGGCGTTGCGGACGCGGCGCAGCGGCTTGCGGCGCAATGATTTCGGGGCCGATCCGCTGGATTGCTGGATCGGCCGCGTCGATGGACTGGAGGACGCCGCGTTGCCTGGGGCGTGGACGCGCTGGGAATGCCGCAACAACCGTCTGGCGTGGCTGGCGTTGCAGCACGATGGCGTGCTGGACGTGGTCGCGTCGATGAAGGCGCGCTATGGCGCGGAGCGCGTCGCGATCGTACTGGGCACCTCGACCGCGAGCATCGGTGCGACCGAAGAGGCCTATGCGCGACTTGATGGCGATGCGTTCCCTGCGGACCTCGCGCAACCGATCGTGCATACCGTGCATTCGCTCGGCGATTTCGTGCAGCACGCCACCGGCCTGCGCGGGCCGTGCGTCACGGTGGCGACCGCGTGTTCGTCCAGCGCCAAGGTATTCGCGCAGGCATCGCGGTTGATCGAGGCCGGGCTGGCCGATGCGGCGCTGGTCGGCGGCGTCGATACCTTGTGCGGCAGCGTGCTGTTCGGTTTCAACGCGCTGGAACTGGTGTCGCCGGAGCCGTGCCGGCCGTTCGATGCGCAGCGGCGCGGCTTGTCGCTGGGCGAGGCGGGCGGGTTTGCGGTGCTCGAACGCGTCGATGCCGGCGGATTTGCCGTGTTGGAACGCATCGGCGAAAACGAAAGCGGCCTGCAACTGCGCGGCTACGGCGAATCCAGCGACGCGCACCACATGTCCACGCCGCATCCCGAAGGCCTGGGTGCGCAACATGCGATGCGTGATGCGCTGGCGCGGGCGCGCGTCGATGCCGGCGCTGTCGGCTATCTCAACCTGCACGGCACCGCCACGCCGGCCAATGACAAGGTGGAGGCATTCGCGGTCGCGCAGTTGTTCCCCGCCACGCTGCATGCGAGCTCCACCAAAGGCTGGACCGGCCACACGCTGGGCGCGGCCGGGATCGTCGAGTCGGTGTTCGCGCTGATCGCGCTGGAAGATGGCGCGATGCCCGGCATCTTGAACAGCGTCACGCCCGATGCCGCGTGCGGGCCGCAGATCAAGTTCCACGACGGCCGATTCGACGACGGCCGATTCGACAACGGCCACTTCGACAACGGCCGGTTCGACGCCGCGTCAGCGGATCAGCCCCGCTACGCGATGAACAATTCCTTCGGCTTCGGCGGCAACAACTGCTCGCTGCTGTTCGGTCGCGCATGAGCGCCGAGACCACGATGCCCGTCAGCCAATCCGCACGCGCCTTGTCCGCGACCATCGAGGGCGTCGGCTTCTGGGCGCCCGGCCTGCCGTCGTGGGAAGCCGCGCGGGCGTTCGCGCAGAGCGGCGTGTTGCCAGCGGATGCGCCGCCGCGCCCGTCGCCGCAACTGCTGGCGCCCAACGAACGCCGCCGCGCGCCGGAATCGGTTGCAGTGGCGCTGGAAGTCGGACTGGCCGCCTGCGCCGCGGCCGGGCGCGACCCGAAGACCTTGCCGTCCGTGTTCACCTCGACCCAGGGCGACCTGCCGATCACCGACTACATGTGCGCGACCTTGCGCGACGAACCGCGCACGATTTCGCCGACCAGGTTCCACAACTCCGTGCACAACGCCGCCGCCGGCTACTGGACCATCGGCAACGGCTGCATGGCGCCGGCGACCGCGCTCTCAGCGTATGACGCCAGCTTCGCCGAAGGCTTGCTGGAAGCGCTGGTGCAGGTGGCCACCGGCAGCGAGGCGGTGTTGCTGGCCGCCTACGACACGCACGCCACCGGCCCGCTGGGCGGCATCGCGCGCAGCCAGGGCTTGCTGGGCGCGGCGCTGCTGCTGTCGAATGGGTCGATGTCGAACGCCGCGGCCGGTCCCGGCGCATTGCAATTGCATGCCGAACTGGTCGATGGCGAGGCCGCACCTGCGGCTGGTGTGTTGTCGCAGCGTTACGCCGGCAACCTGATGGCGCCGATGCTGCCGTTGTTCGACGCACTGGCCGCGGGCCACAATGGCGTCATGCTGAAAGCCGGCCCCAATCGTCTGTTGCGCGTGGTGCTTTCACGCCTGCAGTGTTCCCGCGTGGCAACTTCGAGTGAGGAGCGCGTCGCATGATCCTGTCCGCCGAGCGCATCGCCATCATCATCCCCGCGCTCAACGAAGCCCTGCGCATCCGCGACGTGGTGCAGGGGGCGCTGGCGCAGTGCCCGCACGTCATCGTCATCGACGACGGCTCCGACGACGACACCTGCGCGCGCATCGCCGACCTGCCGATCACCCTGCTGCGGCATGCGCGGCGCATGGGCAAGGGCGCGTCGTTGCGCGATGGTTTTCGCGAGGCATTGCAGCGCGGCTTTGCGGCCGCGATCACCATGGACGGCGACGGCCAGCATTCGGCCGACGACATCCCGCGCCTGCTCGATGCGGCCAACCGCCATCCCGGCGACATCATCATCGGCGCGCGCATGCGCCGGCGTTCGCAGCAGCCCACCTACCGCCGCCTCGCCAACAATTTCGGCGACTGGGGCATCGCCTTCGCGCTGTGCTACCAGGTGGTCGACAACCAGAGCGGGCAGCGCTTCTATCCGGCCGCGGTGATGCAGCTCGACAACGTGCCCGGCGAGGACTTCGTGTTCGAGGCCCAGATCCTGATCTCGGCCGCGCAGCAGTTGGGCACGCGCTGCGTCTCGGTGCCGATCGAATCGCGCTACAAGACCGTACACTCGGAAGAACAATTCCGCGCCAGCCATTTCAGGCCGGTGCGCGATTTCCTGCGCATCACCACGCATATCACCACCCAGGCCCTGCGCGCCCGCACGCTGCCGGAGGCCTACCGGCTGCAGCGACAGCATCCGCCGGTCATCGATGACCCCAGTGGCGAGTTCGGCACCGTGTTCGCGGCGACCGCGGCGCAGCAGACGGGGTCGGCTTGAATCCGACCGACCCGGGCGCGCCACCCGATGTCGCCATCCTCGGCGGCGGCCTGGCCGGGCTGACGCTGGCGATCCAGCTCAAGCAGCGCGATCCGTCGATCGCGGTGTCGGTGCTGGAGCGGCGCACCCATCCGGCGCGCGAAGCCGCGTTCAAGGTCGGCGAATCCACGGTCGAGATCGGCGCGTATTATTTCGCCGACGTGCTCGGCTTGCGCGAACACCTGGACAGCGAGCAGATCCGCAAGTTCGGCTTCCGCTTTTTCTTTTCCGAAGGCCGCAACGACATCGATCGTTGCACCGAACTGGGCGTGAGCCAATTGCTGCCGACGCCGTCGTGGCAACTCGATCGCGGCCGTTTCGAGAATTTCCTCGGCGAGGAAGCGCGGCGGCTCGGCGTGGACTTTCGCGATGGCGCGATGGTGCGCAATTTCGACCTGGCCGAGGATGGCAGCCTGCACCGCGTCGAGTTCGACCATGACCAGCAGCGGCAAACGCTGCATGCGCGCTGGGTGGTGGACGCCAGCGGCCGCGCCGGCCTGGTCAAGCGCAAGCGCGACCTGGCGCAGGCCAACGACCACGATGCCAACGCGGTGTGGTGGCGCGTGGATGGCTTCATCGATCCCAACCAGTGGTCGGACGACCCGCAGTGGCTGGCGCGCTGCACGCCGCCGGACCGCTGGCGCTCCACCAACCACATGTGCGGGCCGGGCTACTGGTTCTGGCTGATCCCGCTGGCCTCGGGCGCGCATTCGCTGGGCATCGTCTGCGACGCCAAGATGCATCCACTGGAGACGATGAACACACACGAGAAGGCGATGGCGTGGCTGCACGAACACCAGCCGCAGGTCGCGCGCTCGGTGGAGAAGCCCGAGCATGGCCTGCAGGATTTCCTGTTCCTGCGGCATTTCTCCTACGGCTGCAAGCAGGTGTTCTCCGGCGACCGCTGGGCGCTGACCGGCGAGGCCGGGCTGTTCCTGGATCCGTTCTATTCGCCCGGCAGCGATTTCATCGCGATCAGCAACACTTACATCTGCGACATGGTCGGCCGCGATCGCGCCGGCACGCCGTTCGCCCCGTACGCGCCGATCTACCAGCAGCTGTACCAGTCGTTCTACGAGAACACGCTGACGCTGTACCAGGACCAATATCCATTGTTCGGCGACGCACAGGTGATGCCGGTCAAGGTGGTCTGGGACTTCACGTATTACTGGGCGTTGCTGGCGCCGCTGTTCTTCGGCGAGCGCCTGACCGACATCGCCATGCTCGGCCGCCTGCGCCCGGAGTTCCAGCGCGGGAGCGAGTTGAACCTCGCCATGCAGGCCCTCCTGCGCGACTGGGGCCAGCGCAACACCGCGCCGCTGACGCCCGACGACCGGCTGCTGGACCAGCACGATATCGACTGGTTCCACGAGATGAATCGCGCGTTGAATGACGAACTCGACGATGCCGCCTTTGCCGCACGCATCCGCGACAACGTCGCGCGCATGGAATGGCTGGCCGGCGAAATCTTGTCGCATGCGCGCGGTACGCATCCGCACATCGATGCGCAAGGCCTGGAAGCGTTGCTGGCCGACGCGCTCACCAACCCCGCATCGCTGGATGCGCAGTGGTACGCCGACGCCGCCTGACGTCTTCGACATCGTCATCCGGCGCACGCCCGAACCTCAGGGAAGCTCTGATCAAGTCCGCAAAGGACGCCAAAGACGCAAAGAACAGCGTCACTACGCACTTTTTTGCGTCCTTCGCGTCCTTTGCGGATAACACAGTCTTTTATTCAGACCCTCCCCAGGTCATCCCATCCCGCCGTTGACCCCGATCACCTGCCCGTTGATGTAACCGGCGGCATCCGAGCACAGGAACCGTACCAGCGCCGCGACTTCATCCGGTGTCCCGGCGCGGCCCGCGGGCACGATCTGTTTGATCTGCTCCGGCGGAAATGCATCGGCCGCCATCTTGCCCTCGATCACGCCAGGCGCCACGACATTCACGGTGATACCTCGCGCCGCCATCTCGCGCGCCAGCGACTTCGATGCGCCGTGCAACGCGGACTTGGCGGCCGCGTAGTTGCTCTGCCCGCGATTGCCCAGCACCGCCGCCACCGACGACACGCTGACGACGCGTCCCCAACGCGTGCGCGCCATCGGCAGCAACAGTGGTTGCGTGACGTGGAAGAACCCATGCAGCGTCACATCGATGACGCGCTTCCATTGCATGTCGCTCATGCCCGCCATCGGCGCATCGTCGTGGATGCCGGCGTTGTTGACGACGATCTGGATCGGGCCATCGGCCAGCAATGCGTCGATCGCCGCGCGGGTTGCATCGCCGTCGGCGACATCGAAGGCGACGGCTTCGGCGCTGCCGCCTGTGGACGCGATGGCGGTGACAATCGATTGCGCGCGATCGGAATTGCTGTGGGCGTGGACGATCACGTGGATGCCATCGGCGGCAAGCTGCCGGCACATCGCGCCGCCGAGGTCGCCGCTGCCACCGGTGACGAGCGCGCGTTTGGAGTGTGTGGTCATCCTGCCATCGTAAAGGATTGGTCGCGCGCTGCCTTGGGTCTTCCATCACACGCACAGGCCCCGGCTTTTGTAGGAGCGCACCTGGGCGCGAGGCATTCCCGGTAAAGC
>JBBJNO010000178.1:0-989 GCA_037720875.1 Luteimonas sp.
GCCGCTCCTACAAAAAAACGGTCCCACCCTACAATGTCGCCATGACCGATTTTGCCCGCGTCCGCGATTACCTCACTGGTTTGCAGGACCGCATCTGCACTGCGATCGAACATGCGGATGGTGCGGCGCACTTCATCGAGGACCACTGGACGCGCGACGAAGGCGGCGGCGGGCGCACGCGGATCCTGCGCGATGGCGCCGTGTTCGAGCAGGCCGGCGTTGGGTTCTCCGATGTGTCGGGCGCCACGTTGCCACCCTCGGCGACTACTGCGCGACCCGAGCTTGCCGGTGCATCCTGGCGCGCGGTCGGCATGTCGCTGGTGCTGCATCCGCTCAACCCGTTCGTGCCGACCTCGCATTGCAACGTCCGCCATTTCCGTGCCGTGCGCGATGGCGAAACGGTGGCGTCGTGGTTCGGCGGCGGCTTCGACCTGACGCCGTTCTATCCGTTCGACGAGGACGTGCTGCACTGGCATCGGGTCGCGCGCGATCTGTGCGAACCGTTCGGCGATGATCGCTACGCCGTGCACAAACGCTGGTGCGACGACTATTTTTTCCTCAGGCATCGCAACGAGACGCGCGGCGTGGGCGGATTGTTCTTCGACGATTTGCACGGCAATTTCGAGGACGACTTCGCCTACCTGCGTGCGGTCGGCGATGGTTTCCTCGACGCGTACCTGCCGATCGTCGAACGGCGCAAGGACCAGCCGCATGGTGAGCGCGAACGCGAATTCCAGTTGTACCGGCGCGGCCGCTATGTCGAGTTCAACCTGGTCTGGGATCGCGGCACGCTGTTCGGCCTGCAATCGGGCGGCCGCACCGAATCGATCCTGATGAGCCTGCCGCCGCGGGTGCGCTGGGAGTACGGCTACGCCCCGCAGGCCGATAGCGCCGAAGCCAGGCTGCGGGCCTACCTCAAGCCGCGGGATTGGCTGACGGAACTGGCGTAGGGCGGGTTTTAACCCGCCGCTTTTGCGCGGTTGCCGGCG
>JBBJNO010000178.1:999-5670 GCA_037720875.1 Luteimonas sp.
GCGGGTTAAAACCCGCCCTACGTGTCCTCGTTATTTGTCGTCGTAGCGATGGCAAGCAGGCTTTCAACAGCGAAGCTGGCAACCCGCCCTACTCCGGACTCGCCTGATTCGCTGCGTCGGGCACCTTTGCGCTCGGCTTGCCGCCGTCGCTGTCGCTGTCGCTGTCGCTGTCGCTGTCGCGCTTGACCACGCTGATCATGCCGTTGGTTTCCAGCAGCGCAATGCGCACGTCGGTCAGCGTCATTTCCCCGTTCTGCCGCAGCGCCTCGTTGAAATCGTCCTCGCTGATCAGTTGGCGCTTGAGCACGCTGCGGAACAACTGGCCATCGCGCGCGAGCACCACCGGAACTCCTTCCACCAGGCGTTCGGCGCGCTCGCTTCGTGATGTTACGAACGCCACGCACCAGTTCAGTGCGATCAGGGTCGTCGCCAGCAACAGGCCGCCCCCCAGCGATGTGTCCTCGCCCAGCAGCGAGTTCTGCACTGCCGACCCCAGCAGCACGATCAGCAGCATGTCGAACGGGGTGAACTGACCCATCGTGCGTTTGCCAGACATCCGGATCAGCACCAGAAGCACCACGTACACGGCAGCCGCGCGCAACACGAACTGCCACCATGGCATGGACAACTCGAACAACTCGGACATCGGATTCCCCACCATGGCCAGACGCGATTGTGGCCGCTGCCGCAGTGATCGCGGTGCAAAACAGCAAATCACAGGCAATAAAAAGCCCCGCAGGCAGGGGGGGCCGGCGGGGCTAGGGAAAGGGACTTGGGGAGAAGCCCCCTTCCCGGATCACTCCAGGGGAGGGAGAGATCTGCGACGGACGTTGCATCCGTCGCGAGCCATATGACCACTCCTTCCATTGATAGTTCGTGAAGTTCGTCGTTAATAATTTGTTGAATTCAGCGTGTGTTTACGATCTGGGGTTGAGCCGATTGCTCCGTGGGTGCGAATTTATTCGCACGCTTTTGATCTCCCACACGTCCGGCAAGAGCGTGCGAATGAATTCGCACCCACAAATGCGGGTGTGCGGGATCAATGGGCCTGGTCCCAGTTCAGGCCAATGCCGCTGTCCACCACCAGCGGCACGCGCAATTGCGCGGCATCCACCATCCGCTGGCGCACATTGTCGATGAGCGTGTCGACGAACGCCTCGTCGGCCTCGAACACCAGTTCGTCGTGCACCTGCAGGATCATCAGCGCGCGTTCGGCATGTGCCTCCAGCCAGCCGTGAATCGCGATCATCGCGCGCTTGATGATGTCGGCGGCGGTGCCCTGCATCGGCGCGTTGATCGCGGCGCGCTCGGAACCCGCGCGCAGGCCCTGGTTCTTCGACGCGATGTTGTCCAGGTACAGGCGGCGGCCGAACACCGTCTCGACATAGCCCTGCTCGCGCGCCTGCTGCCGCGTGCGCTCCATGAAATCGCGCACGCCCGGGTAGCGCGAGAAATACAGTGCGATGTAGTCCTGCGCCTCGCCGCGGCCCACGCTCAATTGTTTCGCCAGCCCGAACGCGCTCATGCCGTACATCAGGCCGAAATTGATCGCCTTGGCGGCGCGGCGTTCGTTGCCGCTGACCTGGTCGAGCGGTTTCCCGAGCACTTCCGCGGCGGTCGCGCGATGCACATCCACGCCCGACTCAAACGCACGCAGCAAGCCGCTGTCTTCCGACAGGTGCGCCATGATCCGCAACTCGATCTGCGAATAATCGCAGGCGATGATCCTGCGTCCCGGCGGCGCGACGAACGCGGTGCGGATGCGGCGGCCGTCGTCGGTGCGGATCGGGATGTTCTGCAGATTGGGATCCGACGATGCGAGCCGTCCTGTCGCCGCGCCCGCCTGGTGATAGCTGGTATGCACGCGGCCGGTGTGCGGATTGACCATCTCCGACAACTTGTCGGTGTAGGTGCTGCGCAACTTGGCCAGGCCACGGTAGTCCAGGACCACGCGCGGCAGTTCGTGCAGGTCGGCGAGCGCAGCCAGTGCTTCCTCGTTGGTGCTGGGCTGGCCCGACGGCGTTTTGACCATCACCGGCAGTTTCAGCTCCTCGAACAGCAATGCGCACAGCTGTTTGGGCGAATCGAGATTGAACGTGCGCCCGGCCAGTTCCGTTGCCTTCTGCTGCGCGGTCAGCATGCGCCGGCCGAGATCGGCGGACTGGCGGCGCAACTCGTCGGCATCGATCATCACGCCGTTGGCTTCGATGCGTTCCAGCACCTGCACCAGCGGCATTTCGATGTCGCGATAGACCGCTTGCAGGCCCGGTTCGGCGTCGAGTTTCGACGACAACGTGCGGTGCAGGCGCAGCGTCACGTCGGAATCCTCGGCGGCGTAGCAGGTGGCATCGTCCAGGGCGACCTGCGAGAACAGGATCTGCTTGGCGCCCTTGCCGGCGACGTCGGCGAACTTGATCGTCTCGTAACCGAGGAAGCGCCTGGCCAGCGTATCCATGTCGTGGCGGCTGCCGCTGGCGTTGAGCACGAAGCTCTGCAGCATGGTGTCGTCGGCGTAACCCTGCACGTCAATCCCATGCCGGCGCAACACATGCAGGTCGTACTTGCCGTGCTGGCCGATCTTGCGCTTGCCGGCGTCCTCGAACAGCGGCTTGAGCGCGGCGATGGTCTCGTCGAACGGCAGTTGCGGCGGCGCGCCGGGATAGTCGTGCCCCAAGGGCAAATAAGCAGCCCTGCCAGTGTCCACCGCGAAGCTGATGCCGACCAGGTTGGCGCGCATCGGGTCGAGGTGGTCGGTTTCGACGTCGAAGGCGAATTCGGCGGCGCCGCGCAACTGCGTGAGCCAGCCATCGAGCTGTGCGCGTGTGCGGATGCATTCGTATTCGCCCGGCGCGGCCAGGGCCGGATCGAGCGTCGTGTCCACCACGACGGCGGCGCGCGCGTGGCCAGCTTCGGTGCCGCGCAAGCCGATCCGGTCCGGCGGCGCTGTCGCAACACCGTCGAGTTCCTTCAATGCCTGGGTGAATCCGTAGCGCGCGTACAGCACGCGCAAGGCGTCGGCATCACGTTCGCGCAGCGGCAATGTCTGTGGGTCGCGATCGAGTTCGACATCGGTCTTGATCGTGGCCAGCTGGCGATTCAACGGCAGTCGGGGCAGGGCCTCGCGCAGGTTGTCGCCGATCTTGCCCTTGATGGCGGCGGCATTGGCGATGACGCCATCGAGCGTGCCGTATTCGCCGAGCCACTTCGCGGCGGTTTTCGGCCCGCATTTGTCGATGCCCGGGATGTTGTCGACGCTGTCGCCCATCAATGCCAGCAGGTCGACGACCTGGTCCGGGCGCACGCCGAACTTGTCGA
This sequence comes from Luteimonas sp., assembly GCA_037720875.1. Classification (GTDB taxonomy): domain Bacteria; phylum Pseudomonadota; class Gammaproteobacteria; order Xanthomonadales; family Xanthomonadaceae; genus JALYOU01. Next base: position 4,315 of record JBBJNO010000178.1, read on the forward strand.
TGACCGACTGCTCCGAATCGAGCCGGCTGCCGCTCATGGTATTGACCAGCGCAATGCCCGCGCCGTTATCCAGCGTCCGCACCAGCTGCGCGAAATCCTTGTCGCCGGTGGAGATGGTCACGTCGATGCCGTCGGCGGCGGCCTGCAATGCCAACGTGCCGATCACGTCGTCGGCCTCCACACCGTCCACGCGCAGGATCGGAATGCCCAGCGCCTCGACGATCTCGCACATCGGCTGGATCTGCGCGCGCAGGTCGTCCGGCATGGCGGCGCGATTGGCCTTGTATTCGGCATAGAGATCGTCGCGGAAGGTCTTGCCGGGCGCATCGACCACGTAGGCGATGTAGTCGGGTTTGTCCTTCAATGTGGCGCGCAACATGTTGGCGACGCCGAACAGCGCGCCGGTCGGTTCGCCCTGCGCATTGGACATCTCTCGCGGCAGCGCGTGGAAGGCGCGGTAGAGATAGCTGGAACCATCGATCAGCACGAGACGTTTCATCGGGCAATTCTACGTTGGCAAGCGCGAAGTCCGGCCGGCCGGCGTCACGCGGATTGCATGCCTCGCAAGGCCATACTCCGAGCCGGTCCGAGCCCGGAGATCTCCATGAAAATCCTGCTGCTTGCGGCATGCCTGTCGGCCTTGTGCGCCTGTGCAACGATGTCTGCCACTACCACCGACCCCGATATCCCGGAGGGTGCCGACCGCGCGGTGCGCACCGAGGACAACGGCGATGTCATCGAGGAATACCGCATCGCCGGCCAGTTGCGCATCGTCAAGGTCACGCCGCCGCGCGGCCCGACGTATTACCTGATCGACGACAACGGCGATGGCCGGCTCGACCGCGGCAAGGGCGGAGTGCAGCCGGTGTATTACAAACTCTACGGTTGGTGACGATGACTCAGTTCGAGATTCGCGCGATCACGACGGAAGCGCAGTTGCGCGCGGTGTGGCCGGTCGCACAACAGTTGCGGCCGCATCTGGATGAAGACGGCTTCATCGCGCAGTGCTTGAGTCAATTCGATGGCGGCTTCATGGCGACGGCCTTGTATGACGAAGGCATCCCGCGTGCCTTCGCCGGCTGGCGCGCGCTGGAGATGCTGGCGACCGGCAAGCAGGTCTATGTCGATGACCTGGTCACCGACGAAACCGTGCGCAGCCGCGGCTACGGCAAGGCGCTGCTGGACTGGCTCAAGGCAGAGGCGAAACGTCTCGGCTGCGCGCGGTTGCAGCTGGACTCCGGCACGTTCCGCAAGGATGCGCACGCCTTCTACCTGCGCGAAGGATTGCGCATCGAAGCGTTCCATTTCGGGATTGCTGTGTAGGAGCGCACCTGGGCGCGATAGGCTTTACCGGTA
>JBBJNO010000005.1:0-987 GCA_037720875.1 Luteimonas sp.
CGGTCACCGACACCAGCATGATGTTCATGATGCCGATGCCGCCCACGATCAGCGAGATGCCCGCGACCGCCCCCAGCAACAGCGACATCAGACGCGTGGTCTGCGTGCGCGTGGCGACGACTTCGGCGATGTTGCGCACGCTGAAGTCATCGTCCTCGCCGGGCTGCAGCTTGTGCCGTTGCCGCAGCAGCGCCTCGACCTCGCCCTGCGCATAGGACAAGTCCTCGGCGCGGCCAACGCCGAGCGTGATCTGTTGCACGGCGCCGGGCGGCAATGCGTTCGATCCCGACAGGCGACGGCGTGCGGTTTCCAGCGGCACCACGATCAGGTCGTCCTGGTCCTGTCCGAAGCCACCCTGCCCCTTCGATTTCAGCGTGCCGGCCACGGTGAACGGCACGCGGCCGAGGCGCACGGTCTGGCCGATGGGATCCTCGTCGCCGAACAGTTCGCGGCGCACGGTTTCACCGAGGATCACGGACTTGGTTGCGCCGCTGTAGTCGCCAGTCTCGAAGCGCTCGCCACTGGCGATCACCCATTCGTTGATGTCGAACCAGTCCGGCTGCACGCCTTGCCACTGCGCCGACCAGTTGTTCTCCGCGAATACCACCTGGCTGCCTCCACGCAGCGATGCCGCCACGTATTCGACTTCCGGGATTTCAGCACGGATGGCATCCGCGTCCTCCAGCGACAGGGTGTAGCGGCTGCCTGCCGCGATACGCACGCCGCCACCGCCGAACCCACCGCCGCCGCTGATGTCGAGCCGGTTGGAGCCGAGCCCCGACACCAGCTTGTCGATCTCCGCCTGCGTGCCCTGCCCGACCGACACCATGACGATGACCGCGGCGATGCCGATGATCACGCCGAGCGAGGTCAGCGCACTGCGCATCCAGTTGCCGCGCAGGGCAAAGATGGCGGTGCGCAGGATTTCGATGAAATTCATGCGATGCAGACTCGTGTAGGTGCGAATTCATTCGCACGCTCTAGGTC
>JBBJNO010000005.1:997-9410 GCA_037720875.1 Luteimonas sp.
GGTCAAAAAGCGTGCGAATGAATTCGCACCCACACAGGAAAAAGCGCGTCATGCGGTCTGCTCCTGCTCATGCAACTCCCCGTCGCGCATGACGAAGATGCGGTCGCAATGCTGCGCGACATCGGGATCGTGGGTGATCAGCACGACGGTGTGATCCTCCGCCTGCAACTGCTTGAACAACGCCAGGATTTCCTCGCCGGTCTTGCTGTCGAGCGCGCCGGTGGGCTCGTCGGCCAGCAGGATCGGCGGACGGTTGATCAGCGCGCGCGCGATCGCCACGCGTTGCTGCTGGCCGCCGGACAGTTCGCTCGGGCGATGGCCTTCGCGCGTGGCAAGGCCCACCGCCTCCATCGCGGCATGCGCGCGCTGCAGGCGTTGCTCGCGCGGCACGTTGGCGTAGCCCAGCGGCATCGCGACGTTTTCCAGCGCGCTCATGCGCGGCAGTAGATTGAAACCCTGGAACACGAAGCCGATCTTGTCGCGGCGCAGGATCGCGCGCTGCTCCGCATCGAGCGTGGCGATGTCGACGCCATCGCACAGGTAGGCGCCGCTGCTGGGCTGGTCGAGGCAGCCGATCAGGTTCATCAGCGTGGATTTGCCCGAACCCGACGGGCCCATGATGGCGACGAACTCGCCGCGATGGATCTTCAATTCGACGCCTTTCAGCGCGATCACTTCCGCTTCCGTGCCTTCGGAATAGATCTTGCCGAGCGCGCGCGTTTCGATGACCGCTGCACGCGCATTGGCGACGTTGGAGGCCGGCGTTGCACTCACTGTCCGGACGCCGCGCGTTCGCTGCCGATGATCACGACATCACCCTCGGCGATGTTGCCGGACACTTCCGTGTTGCTGCCATCGGCCGCGCCGACGCGGACCATGGTTTCCTCGGGCTTGCCGTCCGCCAGCTTGTACAGCGGCGCTCGGCGCTCGGTGACGAGGGAAGCGATCTGCGCATCCCATTGCGCGCGTTGTCCGGCATCGAGCGTGGCGCGGAACGCGGAAAACTGCTGGCTGAAACGCTCCTGCATGCGCTGGCGCATGGCGCCATCCATGTTGCCGCCGCCGCGATTGCCGCCCTGCTGCCCGGGACCGCCACGTCCGCCGCCGAACAAGCCGGCGCCACTGCTGCCGGGTTGCTGCTGCGGCGCCTGTCGTGCGGCGGCGCGTTCACGCACAGCTGCGATCGCGGCATCGAACACCGACTGCTGGTCCGGTGTCAGTTGCAGTGTTGCCACGAAGCCCGGCAACTCATTGGCCATGCCGCCGCCCCGGATGCGCTGGCCGTTTTGCGCCTGCGCGCCACCCACCGCGCTTGCTTCCTCGGCTGGCTTGAAGCGCAAGGCGGTATTGGGCACCTGCAGCACGTTGTCGCGGCGGCTGACCTCGATCTCGGCATTGACGGTGAGACCCGGCAACAACGCCTGGTCGGCGTTGTCGACGGTCACCACCACCGGATAGGTAATGACATTGTTGGTGTTGGTCGCCGACAGGCGCACCTGCTGCACCACGCCGCGGAATTGCCTATCGGGAAACGCATCGACGTTGAACGAGACGGCCTGCCCGGCCTTGACCTGTCCGATATCAGCCTCGTCGATTGCCAGCACGATTTCCATTTTCGACAGGTCTTCGGCGATCTGGAACAACACCGGTGCCTGCAAGCTGGCGGCGACGGTCTGACCCGGTTCCACGGTGCGGGTCAATACAACGCCGTCCACCGGCGCGCGGATCACCGTGCGATCCAGGTTGAGCCGCGAGGTGCGGGTGGATGCGATCTGTTGCGTGATCTGCGCCTGCGCCGCCGCGACCTGCGCCTGCGCCTGGTCGCGCGCGGCGCGCGCGAGGTCGGCATCGCTGCGGGCGACCAGTTGCTGTTGCGTGAGCTGGCTCTTGCGGGCGTAGTCCGATTGCGCATTGCGCAACGTGGCCTGCGCCGTCGCCAGGTTGGCGCGCGCACTGGAGACCGACGCGGCACCCTGGGCGATCTGCGCCTCGAACGTGCTCGAATCGATGCGCGCGATGACCTGACCTTCCTGCACCCGGTCATTGAAGTCGGCCAGCACTTCGGTCACTTGTCCCGACACCTGACTGCCGACGTCCACGGTCGAGATCGCCCCCAGCGTGCCGGTGGCCGAGATCGCCACGCGGATGTCGCCGCGCTGGACCTGCGCCGTGCGGTAGCCACTGCTTTCGTTGGCGGATGGGCGCTGGGTCCAGAACCAGGTGGCGGTCGCCAGGCTGGCAAGGATCGCGAGGGTGATGCCGATGCGGCGAGGCGTCATGCCGGTGGATTTGCGTTGTGTACTCATGCGCTCGCTTGCAGTCATGCTCAACGAACGCTAACGCATCCGTGGTGGAGTGGTTGACAACAGGATTTCGCGGGGATGACGACTTCGAGAACCGAGGCCCAAGGATTTTTTAGATAGGCGTTAGAACCAAGGGCGGATTTCATGCGGCCGCAATGCAACATCCGGGCATGCCCGGCGCTAAAACATGCAGAGGCACATCACTGCTTGAACTGGATCGTGGCCGTCGTGCCGACACCAGGTGTGCTCTCGAGCGTCACCGGCCAGTCGAAGCGCTCGCCGAGACGGCGCACGATCGAGAGGCCGATGCCTTTGCCGACGGGATTGGCCTGATCGGCGCGATAGAACGGCTCGAAGGCCCGCTCCAGTTCGTCGCTGTGCATGCCGATGCCTGTGTCGTGCACCACGATCCTGTCGGCGCCTATGCGCACCTCGACATGCCCGTGGTCGGTGAACGTGCACGCGTTACTGAGCAGGTTGCCTACCATCACGCCCAGCACGCGCGGCGGGGCATGCAGCGTCGGCGCAGCATCCTCCACGACTTCCACCCGCACCGGCTTTCCACCGCACATCGGCCTGACCCGCGCGATCTCTTCGTACACCACGTCGCTCACCTTGAAGGTCTCGCTCAGCGGTGCGATATCCGCCTCGCGGGCAAGAATCAGGAAGGCATCAATCAAGCCTTCCATGTCGCGGCCGGAGCGCTGGATGCGCTTCAGCGAGCGCAGCGACCTGGCGGGGAGCTCCGGATCGTCCAGCATCAGGTCGCTGGCGACGCGGATGATGGTCAGTGGCGTGCGCAGCTCGTGGCTGGCGTCGCGGGTGAAGTTGCGTTCGCGCTGCACGAATTCGCGCAGGCGTTTTGACAATTCGGTCAATGCCGTGGACAGACCTTCCACCTCAGTGCCGGCTTCCTCCGGAAGCTGATCCGCATTCAACGTCGCCTTTTCCGCATCCTGCGGATCCCACCTGGAGACGCGCGCGGCCAGCCAGCTGACGGGGTACACCATGCGCCTGGAGGTGCGGTACGTGAGCCACGTCACCGCGTACAACGTCAGCAAGGCCAGCAGGATCGATGCCAGCCCCAGCCAGAACACCACCCGATCGACCAGCGGAAACGACATGGTGAGATACAGCTTGCCTTCCGGCTGGACGGCCACGAGCATCTTGCTGTTGCCCTCGGGCAATTCCGTGATGCCCTCGGGCAAGGAGGCCAGCTCCGCGGGCAGCGAAGTGCCCAGTTCGTCTGCCGGCACGAACAGCCCCGAGATTGCCGAGCCACTCGGCCCCGAATGCGCGGGATTGGCACGCTTGCTCTTCCAGAAACTCGCTGCCTCGGCATACATGCGCTGGGTTGTCAGCGTTTCCAGCGCCACCGTGCTTGCGACGTAAACGCCTATGACGATGGCGAAGCTGGCGATGACCGCCTGCAGGATGAAGGCGCTCTTGATTTTGCGGGGTAGGCCTTGGGGCATCGTGTATTCGATTTTTTCTATCGATCAGCGACCGGCGGATCCTCTGCTTTGGATCCGGTGATATGAGTCCGGTCTTGCGGCTTTCAGTCGGGCGGCTTTCAGTCGGGCGGCTTCAGTTGGGCGGCTGCTCGATATCGGCAATGCGATAGCCCGCACTCTGCACGGTGTGCAGCAACGGTTTTTCGTAGGGTTTGTCGATGGTCTTGCGCAGGTTGTACAGATGGCTGCGCAAGGTGTCGGAATCGGGCAGGCCATTGCCCCAGATCTCGCGCTCGATTTCCTGCCGGCTCACCACCCGCGGCGATTCGCGCATCAGGATGGTCAACAGTTTCAAGCCGATCGGCGAGAGTTGCAGTTCGGAGCCGCCGCGCGTCGCGCGCAGGCTGGCCGGATCGAGCACCAAGTCGGCAACCTTGAGGACCTCGGCACCGACCTGGCGGCGTTCGCGGCGGATCAGGGCGCGCAAGCGTGCCTCGAGCTCCTGGATGGCGAACGGTTTGGTCAGGTAATCATCGGCGCCCGCGCCGAGGCCGGTGAGCTTCTCGTCAAGCGTGTCGCGTGCCGTGAGCATGAGGACCGGCGTGGACTTGCGGGCTTCTTCACGCAACCGGCGGCAGACTTCGATGCCATCCAGCCGTGGCAGCATCAGGTCCAGCACCACCACGTCGTAACTGTTCTCCGACGCCAGCCGGTACCCGTCCAGCCCATCGGCCGCGTAGTCGACCTCGAAACCCTTGCCTTCGAGGTATTCACCGACCATCTCCGAGATGTTCCGGTTGTCTTCGACGATCAGCACCAGTCCGGCTGGTTCTTGTGGATTACGCATGTGGCCTCCCCGTGTGTGTGTTCTTCAGCTTTGTGAAGCCATGATCGCCGGGGTCAGGGTGGACACCATGTGAAGACGAGGCTGAACGCGCCGTCATTCTTGGCCAGCTTCGACTGCAACGTCTGGCTACGTGATCTGGAAGCGACACGGCCTCGCGGCTGAAGCTGCCCGGACGCAGTGTCAAAGCTTCACCTTGCCGGTCAGGATGTCCTTGAACATCACCCAGTCGCCAGCGAACGAATACAACGGATGCTTGAACGTCGCGGGTCGGTTTTTCTCGAAGAAGAAATGCCCCGCCCACGCGAATCCGTATCCGCACAGCAGTGCGCCGAGCAACCACCACGTGTTGCGTTGCACGATCGCGGTGATGACGAGCGCCAGCACACCGCAACTGCCGATGAAATGCAGCCGTCGGGAGGTGCGGTTGCCATGTTCGCTCAGATAGAACGGATAGAACTCGCGGAAGCTGGCGAAGCGTTTCATGGCAATGGCCTCAAATATCGCTTGTGTACGGGACGTGTTTAATTGTGGGCGTACACGCCGCCTCCGCGGGAGTGACGCGTCAGAAAGCTGCTCCTGATCCGAGATAGGGTCTACTTGCGTTCCTCCGCCTTGGCGCGATCCCAATACCGATCTTGCGCCTCCAGCGACTGCGACGACAGCTCGATGCCATCGGCCGCCGCCAGCGCCTCCATGGCACGGAAACGGCGCTCGAATTTTTGGTTTGCGCGGCGCAGGGCGGTGCCGACATCCGCTCTTGCATGTCGCGCAAGGTTGGCGCAGACGAACAAAAGATCGCCGATTTCGTCTTCGAGTTTTTCGCGCGCAGCCGCATCGTCCGGCGCGGCTCCCACCGCCGCAAACTCGACGCGGACTTCCTCGATTTCCTCATGCAGCTTTTCGATGACCGGTGCGGGACCGGGCCAATCGAATCCAACCCGCGCCGCCCGCTGCTGCAGCTTCACCGCGCGTTGCCATTCCGGCATGCCGCGCGCGATGCCCGCCAGCGCCGAATCGTCGCTGTCACCGCTCGCACTGCGCTCGTTGCGCTTGTGGGCGTCCCATCGAAGCGTCTGTGTCCGGGCATCTTCAACGGCCTCATCTGCGAACACATGCGGATGCCGCCGCGTCATCTTGTCGTTGATCGCCGCGACCACATCGCCGAAGGCGAACGCGCCCTGCTCTTCCGCCATGCGTGCATGGAACACGACCTGCAGCAGCAGGTCGCCGAGTTCGTCCTTGAGATCGACCAGATCATTGCGGTCGATCGCGTCGGCGACTTCGTAGGCCTCCTCGATGGTGCACGGCGCGATCGTGGCGAAGGTCTGTTCGACGTCCCATGGGCAACCGTGCTCGCGATCGCGCAGGCGGGCCATGATGTCGAGCAGCTGCTGGATGTCGTGTGGTGCTTCTGTCACTTCGCCATCCTGTGTCGTTGCGGCGTTGGCTGTCTCCAGGCCGTCATTCCCGCCTTCGCGGGAATGACGATGTAGTCACTGAAACGATCCGATTTCGCTGCCGCAGAATCGTATCTGGCGCGATGTGGGCTTAGCGGTAACGCCCATCGCGCCCAGGTGCACTCCTACAAAAGCCAATCCTTCCATGGCAACGCGGGATCTCCCAACGCCAGGAAATCTCCGTTGAGCAGCGTCTCCCGCTGGTTGTAACGCAACGGCCGCCCGTGCGGGTCGATCACGCAACCGCCCGCCGCTTCCAGCACGCATTGCCCGGCCGCCGTGTCCCATTCGCTGGTCGGGCCGAAGCGTGGATACACGTCCATGCCGCCCTCGGCCAGCCGGCAGAACTTCAGCGAGGAGCCGAGCCCAACCGCCTGGGTCTCGCCGATGCGCGCCATCAAGGCCTCGGTACGCGGATCGCGATGCGACCGACTCGCGGCCACGCGCAGTGGTCGCGCAGCCGGCCTTTGCGTGTGTATGGCGACGTCACGACCCACATCGCGGCGAAATGCACCACGCCCGCGTTCGCCATGCCACAGCGCGGCGCCGACGGGCGCCAGCACGATGCCGAAGACCGCGACCCCTTCATCGATCAACGCCAGATTGACCGTGAATTCACCGTTGCGCTTGACGAACTCGCGCGTGCCGTCCAGCGGGTCGACCAGCCACAAGCGCGACCAGTGCTTGCGCAAATCGTACGGCGCATCTTCCGCAGCCTCTTCCGAGAGCACCGGCATGTCCGGCGTCAACCGTTGCAGGCCTTCCACGATGCAACGATGCGCGGCGAGATCGGCTGCGGTCAACGGGCTGGCGTCGGCCTTGTGCTCGACGACGAACGCGCCTTGGTAGATGTCGAGGATCGCCGTGGCGGCATCGCGTGCAATGGCGATGGCGCCTTCGCGGAGGTTGTCGGTGATCCTCATTGCGAATGCAGCAGCCATTCGCGCGCGATGAACAATGCCGCGATCGAGCGGCCTTCGGAAAAATCCTCCTGCAGGATCAATTCATGCAACGCCGCGAGTTTCCACGGCACCACTTCCAGTTCCTCGGGTTCGTCACCGGGCAGCCGCTGCGGATACAGGTCGCGCGCGATCACCAGATGGGTCTGGTGGCTCATGTAGCTCGGCGCCAGGCTCAGCAAACGCAGCACGTCGATGCGATGCGCGCCATGCCCGGCTTCCTCCTGCAGTTCACGGTTGGCCGCCTCTTGCGGAAGCTCACCGGCATCGATGCGTCCCTTGACCAGCCCGAGTTCGTAGCGGTGCACGCCGGCGGCGTATTCGCGCACCAGCAACACGGTCTCGTCATCGAGCATCGGCACCACGATCACCGCACCATGGCCGCGTCCGTGCAGGCGCTCGTAGCGGCGGCGTTCGCCGTTGCCGAATTCGAGATCAAGGCGTTCCATGCGGTACGGGCCGGCATCGTGCTCGGTCACGCCGTGGATGGTCGGCAGACGGCGTGAAGTCATGACGCCGCGCCCGTGGCGAACGTACGATTCAATGCGCCTCGACGGGCGATAATGCGGGGATGGGCAATCAATTGCATGCGGATTCGATGATAGCGGACGCCGCTGCCTGGCGTTCGCGCGACCTGGCGGTGTTGTGGCACCCCTGCACGCAGATGCGCGAGCACCAGACTGGTGAACAGCGGGACATGCTGCCGCTGGTGCCGATCGAGCGCGGCGACGGCGCATGGTTGATCGGCCGCGACGGCCGCCGCTACCTGGATGCGGTCAGCAGCTGGTGGACCAATCTGTTCGGCCATGCCGAGCCGCGCATCGCCGCGGCCATCGCCGCGCAGGCGCGGACACTCGAGCATGTATTGCTCGCCGGGTTCTCGCACCAGCCAGCGGTGGAACTGGCCGAAAAACTCTTGGCGATGGCGCCGCGGCAACGCGATCGCGCACCGCTGGCAAAAGTGTTTTATGCCGACAACGGCTCAGCCGGCGTCGAGGTCGCGTTGAAGATGGCGTTCCACTGGTTCCGCAATCGCGGCGAGGACCATCGCACGCGTTTCGTGGCGCTGGAGAATGGTTACCACGGTGAAACGCTCGGCGCCCTGGCGGTCGGCGACATCCCGCTGTATCGCCGTACTTATGCGCCGTTGCTGGCGGAAGCCTTGTTTGCGCCGTCGCCCGATGCGTATCTTGCGCAGCCGGGACAAAGCGCCTTGCAGCGTGCGATGCAGGCCGCGGACGAACTGGCCACGTTGTTCGACCAGCATCCCGGCGAAGTGTGCGCGGTGATCCTGGAGCCGCTGGTGCAATGCGCGGGCGGCATGCGCATGCACCATCGAGCGCAGGCCCTGCGCCTTGGCCGCGTCGTCCGAAATCGCGCCGAGCGCAGCCGC
>JBBJNO010000005.1:9420-15659 GCA_037720875.1 Luteimonas sp.
CTACCTCAAGCGCGTGCGGCAGCTGTGCGACGCGCACGGCGTGTTCCTGATCGCCGACGAGGTCGCCGTCGGCTTCGGCCGCACCGGTACTTTTTTCGCGTGCGAACAGGCAGGCATTGCGCCGGACCTGTTGTGCCTGTCGAAAGGATTGACCGGCGGCTTCCTGCCGCTGGCCGCGGTGCTGACCACGCAGGAACTCTACGACGGGTTCCTTGACGACTCGCGCGAGCGCGCGTTTTTGCACTCGCACAGCTACACCGGCAACCCGCTGGCGTGCGCCGCGGCGCTGGCCAGCCTGCAAATCTTCGAGGACGACGACGTGCTCGCGCGCAACCAGCGCACGGCCGCACGCATGGCGGAACTGGCTGCGCCGTTCGCGCAGCACCCGCATGTCGCCGACGTGCGGCAGACCGGCATGATTGTTGCGTTCGAGCTGGCACGCGATGGCGACAAGCGCACGCCGTTCGATCCGGCCTCGCGCATCGGCCTGCGTGCGTATCGGGCGGCGTTGGAACGGGGCGTGGTGCTGCGTCCGCTGGGTGACGTGCTGTACTGGATGCCACCGTATTGCATCGACGACGAACAGCTTTTATTGCTGGACGATGTCACGCGAGCCGCGATCGATGAGGCGACATGCGTTCGTGGATGCCGAACTCGCGGCCGGCAAGCGCATTGCACTGCCGGAAGATGTCGCCGTGCATCTGGTGCGTGTCTTGCGTCTTGGTCCTGGAGACTCATGCACGCTGTTCAACGACGATGGTCGCGATTACGAAGCACGCATCATCAGCGCGAGCAAGCGCGAGGTACTTGCGGAAGTGGTGGCAGCCAACGACGTGGACAACGAATCGTCACTGCACATCACCTTGCTGCAGGGCATTGCGCGCGGCGAGAAAATGGACCTGATCCTGCAGAAGGCGACGGAACTTGGCGTCCATGCCGTCCTTCCTGTGATCAGCGAACGCAGCGAGGTCAAGCTCGATGCGGAACGCGCGCGGAAACGGCATGCGCATTGGCGCAGCGTGGTGATTTCCGCATGCGAACAGTCAGGGCGGGCGCGGATACCACGGGTTGCCGCGCCGCAGTCGCTGCAAACGGCGGCAAGCGATCTTGCGCCGGATGTCTTCAAGCTCACGCTCGATCCCGCCGGCGCGCACTCCGTCGCGAATCTCGCATTCGATGCTGCGACGGGCATCGTGGTCGCCATCGGCCCCGAAGGCGGATGGTCGCCGCGTGATCGCGAGGTATTGCATGCGGGCGGATTCCTGGGATTGCGGCTGGGCCCCCGCATCCTGCGCACCGAAACCGCGGGACTCGCCGCGATCGCCGCGTTGCAGTCGCGATTCGGCGATCTTTGCTGAAAGCACGGCTCTAGACTGTCTGCCCTGGGAGGATCGTAAATTCCTGATTTAACGCTTTCCCGTTGCCCTGATGAAACGCAGTCAAGGCTGGGGCTTGTCGTCAATGCGGCTAAAACTCGGCGATCGCTGCAGGACATGCAGCGATCGCGTTACGCCTGGAGGTTTTAGTTGGCCTGAAAAGACTTGATTGCGTGGCCCTGCCAGGTTTTTTTCAGGCAGCCGCGGCCAGCGCCTCGCCAATCATGCTTTCGACGCTTGCCAGATCCGGCAGCAAGGCCGCGTCTTGATTCAACACCACACGCGCAAGCACGCCGATGGGCAGCATTTCATGCGGATCGCGTTCTTCTTCCGACAACGCCGCGGTCGAGATCGTGACCAGGCGCGGGAAGCCCTGCGTCAGCAGGGCGAAATAGGGTGCTTTGGAATCGCCGCCCAGCGCTTTCAACACCACCACCTTGTTGCCGAGCGTGGCGGCTTCCTCGGCGATCCCGGTCAGGCGTGCGAACGCCACCAGTGGCAGGCGCCAGCCACGCCAGCGGATACGACCCAGCAGCCAGTCGGGCGCGTTCTCCACGGGTTCGGGGTCAGCGTAGGCCAGCACTTCGGCGATGTTGGCGTTGGGCAGCAGCAGGCGCGCGCCCGAGACCTGGATCAATACGCCACGGATATCTTTTTGTGCGTCAGACATTTCGCATTCCAGCCCTGTCGGTTGTTCTCAGCCCGGCCATCGATCGGCCAACTTGCGCGCCAGTTCGGGCGGGAGCCCGGACTCGCCTCCGCGTGCAGCCAGTGCGGCCGGCGCGGCCGGCTCGAAACAACCTTCGACGGACTGCCCCATGACCAGTGCGCCGGACGATGCCAGGTGCATCGCTTGATCGACGCTTGCAGGATCGCTGCCACTGAGCAGGACGATCGCGCTGTCGGACGCGGGCAGCGCGGCCAGCCACGAGATTGCATCGCCGTGCGCGCTGAACATCAGGCTGCCGCCCTGCATCACCAGGCCAACATCGGGTGCAAGCACATAGACGTGGCCCGCGACGGCCATCTCGCCAGCCTTGGCCAGATCGACCGGCAATTTGGTGGCGCGCGACATCTGCTTCACCAGCTTTTCGTGCTGTCCGGCGTCGAGTTTCTGCGACACCAGCACCGGGCGCGAAAACGTCTCTGGCAATCCACCCAGCAGTTGCCGCACGGCATCCGGACCGCCGAGCCCGGCCAGCACGACCACCGCGCCACGCGGCGAGCCGCTGCCGTAGCTGTCGTGCGCGGCCAACGTCAGGCGGGAGACGCGTTGTTCGAGATCGTCCAAGTCGACGCTGGCCGCGCCGAACGACGATTTGGCTGAAACGGAATCCGCGTCCGCGGCAAGGGTCCAGTCACTGCTGGCAATATGCGCAGGCGCGGCGCTTGCGGGCGCGGCATCGATCGAGACCGAATCCGCGAGCGCATCATTGTCGTCCGCATTCGCGGCGAGCAGGAAATCATCAAGTCCGGCCAGCGCTTGCTCAGCGACTACCGGCCGCGCCGACTCGCCCTGGTCGGCGATGCCGTAACCGTTGTAGTCGTCGCTCTCGAATCCATTCGACGGCTGTGCGCCGACCACGTCGGTGGGCAAGGCATCGGCATGTCCATCGAAGTCGCCGAGAAAGTCGATGAACGCCGCGTCGGCGTGCTGCTGCTGCGGCGTCACCGGCAAGCCCGGACGCGGATGCCCGTGGTCGTCGTCGCCGCTGTCTTCGGACTGGCCGGGAGGCAGCACGTCCTGGTGGCCGTAGAGCTTGGCCTGCAAATGCCGGGCCCAGCGCGCGGCGTTCCAGCCTTCACGGGCCACGGCCAGGTCGGCTTCCTCGAAAATCACGTTGATGGCCGGGTCGCCCAGCACCGAATCGAAGCGGTCGAGGATGTCTTCGACCGCGGCGTCCAGCACGATCAACACGCTGTCCGGGTCCGCGGCAATCACTTCATCGGCGGCGATCGCACCAGGGTCGGCGACCAGTACGACATCCGCGCCCGCATGGCGCAGCGCATCGCGCAACTGGTCGCTGGCGGGGCCCGGCCGCGCCAGCAGTGCCGCACGTTTGCGGTCAGCCATGGTCGCGTTTCAATCCAAGCAGGTCGAAGACGTTGCGCATCAGTTCGGGCTCCTGGTAAGGCTTGCCGAGATAGCGCTGCACGCCAATATCCATCGCGCGCTGGCGATGTTTTTCGCCGGTACGCGAAGTGATCATGATGATCGGGACATCGCGCAGGCGCGGATCGAGTTTCATCGCTGTCGCCAGTTCGTAGCCGTCCATGCGCGGCATCTCGATGTCGAGCAGCATCAGGTCCGGCACGACTTCAGCCATGCGCTCGAGGGCATCGATGCCATCGCGCGCGGTCGCGACCTCGAAGTTGTGGCGCTCGAGCACGCGGCCTGTGACCTTGCGCATCGTCACCGAGTCGTCGACCACCATCACCAGCGGCACGGCGCGCGATTCGGCGACGTGCACGATCGCCGGTTCGCGCGGCGCGGCGATCTGGCGGCGGACCAGCGGGGCGACGTCGAGGATCACGACGACGCTGCCGTCGCCCATGATCGTGGCGCCGAAGATGCCCGGCACCGATGCGATCTGCGGGCCGACCGGCTTGACCACGATCTCGCGGTTGCCGATGACCTGGTCGACGCTGACCGCGGCGCGCAGGTCGCCCGCACGGATCAGCAGCAACGGCATCTGCAGCTGGCCTTCGGCCTTTGCAGTGGCGTGGCCGACCAGCGTGCCGAGATCGTGCAGCGCGTAATCCTCGCCACCGTAGTTGTACACGGCATCGGCTTTTGCGATGTCTTCGCGGCTGATGCGGCCGACGCCGCGCACCGAGGCGATCGGCACGGCGAAGTTGGTCTCGCCGATGCGCACGAACACCGCTTGCGTCACGGCCAGTGTCTGCGGCAGGCGCAGGGTGAAGGTCACGCCCTGGTCCGGCCTGGACTCGATGTCCAGCGCACCGCCGAGTTGGCGGACTTCGCTGTGCACCACGTCCATGCCGACGCCGCGACCGGCGAGGCGGCTGACTTCGTCTGCAGTGGAGAACCCGGGCTCGAGGATCAATGCGTCCAGGTCGGCATCGGCCAGGATCGCATCGGCGCGCACCAGGCCGCGCTCCTCGGCGCGGCGACGAATCGCGGGGCGGTTGAGGCCGCCACCGTCATCGCTCACTTCCAGCACGACTTCCGAGCCTTCACGCCGCATCGCGATGCGCACGACGCCTTCCTCGGGCTTGCCGGCCTTGCGGCGTTGCGCGGGCGATTCCAGCCCGTGCGCCACGGCGTTGCGAAGCATGTGTTCGAGCGGCGCGGTCATGCGCTCAAGCACGTTGCGATCGAGCTCGCCCTGCGCGCCATCAAGTTTCAGCTGCACCTGCTTGCCGGTATCGGTCGCGGCCTGGCGCAACACGCGCCGCAAACGCGGCACCAGCGCATCGAACGGCACCATGCGCGTGCGCATGAGGCCTTCCTGCAGGTCCGAACTGACGCGCGATTGCTGTAGCAGCAGTGTCTCGTACTGGCGCGTCAGGTCTTCCAGCGAGCCTTGCAGGCTGGCCATGTCGGCGGCGGACTCGCCCAGACCGCGCGAGAGTTGTTGCAAGGTGGAGAAGCGGTCGAGTTCGAGCGGATCGAACCTGGGATCGACGACTTCCTGTTCACGCTGGTAACGCGCCACGATCTGCGCTTCGGTCTCGCTGTCGAGGCGGCGCAGCTGGTCGCGCAGGCGCGCGTTGGTTTGTTCCATTTCCGACATGGCGCCGCGGAACGCACCCAGCTGTTGCTCCAGGCGCGCGCGATAAATCGCGACCTCGCCGGCGTAGTTGACCAGGCGGTCGAGGAGGTCGGCGCGGATACGCACCTGCTCCTGCGGCGCGCGTATTTCGATGTCGTCGTCGTCGCCGCGGCCGGAGTCGATCGGTGCGGACAACGGTTTGAGTTCGATTTTTGGCGCGGACGACGGTTCGATGTCCGTCCTGTCCTCCAGCAATTCCACGGTCTTGCCGTGCGCGCGATTGTCGAACGCCTCGATCAATGCAACCGGCATCGCAATGGCACGACGCGAGCCAACGCGGGTAATCATCGCGTGCAGGCGGTCGAACCCGCGTTCGAGCAACGGGATGTCGTCGCGGCCGAGTTCGCTGCGTTGTTCGGCGACCGCTTCGAGCAGCGACTCCATCGCATGCCCCAGTTCGCCGACGGCCATGATGCCGGCCATCCGCGCGCCACCCTTGAGCGTGTGCAGGTCGCGCTGCAGGCCGATGAGCGGCTCGCGCTCGTTGGGCGCATCGCGCAACAGCGACAGGAGGCCGTCGGAATGGTCGAGAATGTCGCCGCCTTCCTCGACGAAGATATCGACCAGTTCCGGGTCGAGATCGGTCAGGTCAAGCGGCACGTCGGGATCGTCGCCGGACGCCAGCGCTGTCGCAAGCAAGGCGGCGACCGCAGGTGCCACGACAGCGTCGCTGGCGGCCTGATGTTTCTTGCCTTTTTTGTCTTTCTTGCCGTGTTTGCGATCGCTACGAGCTGCCTGCGCACGCTCGGCTTCGACGCGTTCGGCTTCGACGCGCTCGGC
Source organism: Luteimonas sp. (assembly GCA_037720875.1). Taxonomy (GTDB): domain Bacteria; phylum Pseudomonadota; class Gammaproteobacteria; order Xanthomonadales; family Xanthomonadaceae; genus JALYOU01. The sequence continues at coordinate 15,374 of JBBJNO010000005.1, forward strand.
TTCGACACGTTCTGTTTCGATACGTTCGGCTTCGATGCGTTCGGCTTCGATGCGTTCGGCATCGACGCGTTCGGCTTCGACGCGTTCGGCTTCAACGCGTTCGGCTTCGACACGTTCGGCTTCGATGCGTTCGGCTTCGATGCGCTCGGCTTCGACGCGTTCGGCTTCAACGCGTTCGGCTTCAACGCGTTCGGTTTCGATGCGTTCGGCTTCGACACGCTCGGCCTCGATACGTTCGGCCTCGACACGTTCGGCCTCGACACGTTCGGCCTCGACACGTTCGGCC
>JBBJNO010000005.1:15759-23872 GCA_037720875.1 Luteimonas sp.
TCGGCCTCGACACGTTCGGCCTCGACACGTTCGGCCTCGACACGTTCGGCCTCGATACGTTCGGCCTCGATACGTTCGGCCTCGACACGTTCGGCCTCGATACGTTCGGCTTCAAGGCGTTCGGCTTCGATCTCGCCAGTATCAAATGCGGGCGCATCGACATCGGCCAGGTCCACACCAAAGACTGAGATGTTCGCTTCGGGCAAACCATCGCGGAGGTCGATCAGTCGCAGCGCTAGTTCGGCTTGTGTCGGCACGGATGACGCGGGGGAGAGCAAACCGGCCATCGTCGCGCGTATCTGCGCAGCCAGATCCGACAACGCGGAAATGCCTGCCTGGTCCGGCACCTGCTTGGCACCGAGCAGACGCTTGACATAGGCCTCGGCCGGGGTCGTTGCATCGGTGATTTCCGGCACTTCGCTCATTGCGAACGCACCGTTCATGGTGTGGATTGCACGCAACATCGCGTCGTCGACGCATTGCGGCTGGTCTCGCGACTGCGTGAGCCAGGCGTCGACTGTCGCCAGGTGGCCATCGACCTCGGCCGTGAGGATTTCCAGCAGCACGGCATCGACCGACACAGGCACCCGGCCAGAGGCAGGTGCTTCGGTTTCGGCTTGCGGCGCATCGGCTGCAGCGGTTTCCTCGAAAGGCGCCTGCGCCGGTTCCGAGGGCGGGACGAGGTCGCGCGGCTCATAGCGCACGTCCTCGCCGGCCGCGACACGGTCGACGGTGGATTCGAGGCCGGCCAGATCGACATTCAGCACCGTGTCGTCGCGCAACGCGGCGTGCAGTTGCGGCAATGCCAGATAGGCGTGATCCACCATCGCAAACACGGCCGGTGACGGTGGTCGTGAGCCATCGAGCACGCGGTTGAGCATGCTCTCGACTTTCCAGCTGAACTCGCCGAGCACCTTGGCGCCGACCAGGCGGCCGCTGCCTTTGAACGTGTGGAACACACGCCGGATCGGGCGCAGGCGCTCCATGTCTTCGGGCTGTTCGCGCCACTTCGGCAGCAAGGTTCCCAGGTTGGCGATTTCTTCCTCGAATTCCTCGAGGAAGACCTCGCGGATTTCGTCATCGATCTCGTCGTTGCTGCGGTCGAAACTGCCGGCAACGGCTGGCGCCGGCACGACAGCCGCTGCGGGCAACGTGTCGCGGGTCGGGGCTGGGGTGGTTGCTGCTGGCGCGACATCCGCCGGCATGGGCACGTCCCGCAGGCCCGTGTCAGGCGCCGCGACCTCGGGCGCAGTCACCGCTTCGACAGCCGCGGGGGGTTCCATCGTCTCGGGCGGCAACGGCCAATAACGCAGCGTCTCGAGGCTCTGGCGGGTGATCGCGAGGATCTCGTCGCCGTTCTGACGCTGGTCGCGCACTGCCTCGAGGTAGTACTCCAGGCTTGCCAGCGAATCGGCCAGGGTATCGAGTTGATGACCGCTGGGCACGCGCTTGCGTGCGATCAGTTCGGATTCGGTGTAGCGGCGTATGCCGGTCAGGTATTGCGCCGGCAGCGGCAGATCAAGCATGCGCAGCGCGCCGCCGACCTCGTTCAGCAGACGCGGCACCTCGGTCAGCTGCGTATGGTCCCAACTGGTCTCCACGAAGGCGACGAAGCCTTGCCGCGCGTCGGCGAAATTGGCGATCGCCTCGCGCACCAACACTTCGAGCACCTTGCGCGCCTCGCTGGCCGCCATGTCGTCGTCAACGTCGGGGCCAGATTGTCCGAGCCGCGCGACCTGGTCATCGAGCGATGCGTCCACGTACAGCAATGCGCCGGCGACATCCAGCAGCGCCGCCTCGTCCGGCGAACGTCCGCCGAAGACGATGCCGTGCATGGCGTCGCGCTGTTGCAACACCACGTTGCGCGCGACGCCCAGGCCAAGCATGCCCAGCGTGTCGGCGACGCGGTCGAGCGCCTCGACCTGCGGCTGCAGTTCGTTGACATCGTCGCGGCTGGTGCGCAGGTACAGGTCCAGCGCATCCTTGATGCGCAGCAGGTCTTCCTTGATCGCGGCGGAGACGGTGTCGAGCAGGGCGCGATTGCGGCCGCTGACGCTGCCGCGCGCGTGCTCGAGTTCGGATGCGCTGGGATGCCGCGCGGACAGATCGAAGGTCGCACGCAATTTGTCCAGCGACGGATGCGTCTGGTCGCCGCTGGCGACGTGGAACAGCAGTTGCCGGGTCGGTTCGAGTTGCGACGATGTCGCGGCCGCGGTGGCGCCTCCCTCGAACAGCCGGCGCGCTTCGCGCTCGACGCTGCCAAAGGCATCGCGCAGGGCAGCGGAGTGCGGCAATGCGCCATCGCGCAGTGCCGATGCGGTTTCGGCAGCCACCCACAACATGCGCCGCGCTTCGGCGTCATGGGTGAGGACGAGCAAGCCTTCCAGCGCCTGCACCAACCGGGCGTAATCGCAGGGCTGCGTGTCGCTGCAGTTGGCGAGCGCGTCGCGCAGCGATGCCAGCAGCGGGGTTGCCTCCGCATCGTTCTGCAGCCTGGACGCGGCCGCGGGTTCCGGCAGGGACGCGGGCAACGGCCGGTCCAGGTCGGGCGCGAACAACACGCTTTCGTTGAGGCCCTTCTCGCCGCGCACGCCGCGCAGTTCATTGAGCAACGGCAGCAGGACGATCGGGATGTCCTTGTGCCCGCTCTGTAGACGCTCCAGGTAGTCGGGCAACAGCACGACCCCGCGCATCAGCGTCGCGCAAGCCTCGTCGCGGTCGGGCACGGCGCTGGTGGCGATGGCCTTGGCCAGCGATTCCATTTCCTCGGCCACCATCGCCGGTGCATACAGCTCCACCATCCGCAAGGTGCCCTGCACCTGGTGCAACAGGCCGGCGGCATACCGCATGCGACTGGGGTCGCTGGGATCCTCGGCGTAGCCTTCGATTTCCATCTGCGTCTGGCGCAGTGTCTCGTCCAGCTCGGGTTTGACCCAGCCGAGCGTGGTGTAGTCGATCGCATCACGCAGCGCGGTCATCGCGGGCCTCCGACGGGCACGGGCGAGCGCACGGCATTGCGCATGGAAACGCTATCCATCATCGAGTCCCGGTCCGTACTCAGGCCGGCAACTTGAAGTCGGCGACCGAGCGGCGAAGGTCGGCGGCGAGTTGCGCAAGATTACCGATCGACTCGGCCGTCTGGTTCGCACCCTGCGAGGTCTGCAAGGTGATCTGCTGGATCGTGTTCATCGTCTGGGTGATGTTGGAGGCAGCGGACGACTGCTGTTGCGATGCCGACGAAATGCCCTGAATGAGGTTGGACAAATCGGTCGAGACGCGCTCGATCTCGCCCAGCGCGGTTCCCGCGTCCTCGGCCAGTCGCGCGCCGCTGACCACCTCGGCGGTGGTTTGCTCCATCGAGCTGACCGCTTCGTTGGTATCGGACTGAATCGTGCCCACCAGCGTTTCGATGCGCTTGGTGGCGTTGGAGGCGCGTTCGGCGAGTCGTTGCACTTCGTCGGCCACGACCGCGAACCCGCGGCCCGCTTCACCGGCCGATGCCGCCTGGATGGCGGCGTTCAGTGCCAGGATGTTGGTCTGCTCGGAGATGTCGTTGATCAGTTCGACGATCGAGCCGATTTCCTGCGAGCTTTCGCCCAGCCGCTTGATGCGCTTGGAGGTTTCCTGGATCTGGTCGCGGATCGAGTCCATGCCCTGGATCGTCTGTCGTACCACGCCGGCGCCGTTGGTCGCGATCTGCACCGAGCGCTGCGCCACTTCCGCGGACTCCGCGGAGTTCTTCGACACCTGGTCGATGCTGGCCGCGATTTCGCTGATGCGATCCGACGCGCTGCTGATTTCCTGTGCCTGGTATTCGGCTGCCTCGGCCAGTTGCATGGCGGTGGCCTGCGTTTCCTGCGCGCTGGACGCCACCTGCACCGAGGTGTCGGTGATGGTCTGCACCAGGCTGCGCAGCTGTTCGACCGCGAAGTTGATGGAGTCGGCGATCGCGCCGGTCATGTCCTCGGTCACGGTCGCCTTCACCGTGAGATCGCCTTCGGCGAGCGAACCCATTTCGTCCAGCAGGCGCATGATCGCCTCCTGGTTGCGGTTGTTGAGTTCCTCGACCGTGGCGCGGCGGCGTTCCTGCGCGCGGTACAAGCTGAAGAGCAGGCCGGCGAGGCCGAGGATCATGCCGATGCCGGCGAAGATGCTGAGCCAGATGTTGCCGAGCAGGCTGGTATCGCGCATCGAGCCGAACGCGGTGAAATCGGAGAACAACGTCTTGCTGTCGGCCAGCATGGCGTCGGACCCGGACGTGATCGCCGCCGCCGCGGTCTGCGCGCGGAACAGGTTTTGCGAACTGCCCAGCAGCGCGTCGAGATCCTTCTTCATCCCGACCCACTGCGTGTTGGCCTGGTTGAGCGCTGCGACCGCTGCGGGGGCGGTGACGCGCTCCGCGTTGCCCGAACCGCCCTGGCGCAGGCCGGTCATGACCTGATCGAACACCGCGGCGTCGCGCGTCAGCGCCTGGCCGGCCAGCGATGCGGTCGCGCCACCGGCGCGGATTTCGGCGATACGGCGTGCCATGGTCGAGGCGAGCACCACTTCGCGCAACGCGATATAGACCTGCGAGGACGGCGAACCGCTGGCCGACATCGCGCGCACCACTTCATCCAGCTGCGCCTGCAGTTGCGGCACGCGCGAGGTGAAGCGCTCGGCGCTACCGGCCAGGTCGAGCACAGCCTTTTCGCTGGAGATCACCTGTTCGGCGCTGCCGCCGAGCGTCTTCCAGCGGTTGGCGACATCCTGGATGGAATCCGACACGGTCGCTTCGTTGCCAAAACGGTTGGTCAGGGTGGCGACGTCCGCTTCGATTTCCTGTTTGGTCGCCTTGAAGGTGGCGAACGCCTTGGGATCGCCTTCGACCGCCTCGCGCCCCTGCACTGCCAGCTGCTGCGAAAGCACCTGCAAGTCGGCGGCGGAGGTACTGGCTCCACCCAGACGGGCTGCCTTGAACGTGGAGTACGCGGTGTTTGCACCCAGTACCGCGATCGATCCCACCAGCAATAAGAGCCAGAAGTTGGTGCCCAGGTTGCGGCTCTTGCCGACAACGGCGTCCATAACAGTACTCATGTTCGACCTCGATCTCTCGTGCTTGCGTGTGATGTAAGGATGTGGCTCGTGATGATGGAAGGGCCGCCGTCAGGCAGCGGCCTGTCTGAATTCAGGGGTGCGCGACAACCGGTCCAGGCTCAGGATTCCCCAGGTCTGCTCGCCCAGCCGGTAGGCGCGATCGACCAGATGGGTGTAGCGGCCTTCCGCCAAGGTGTCGAGTTCGGTTTGCTGTTGCTCGGTGAAACCGCGTTGGCCGTACAGCTCGTCGATCAGCACGGCCACGTCGCCGCCCTGTTGGCGCACCAGCAACATGCGCTGGCTTTCGTGCATCACGGTGCGCTCGCCTTCCAGGAACAGTTTGAGATCGACGATCGGCAGCAGGTTTCCGCGCACGTTGGCCACGCCCAGCATCCACGGCTGCGCGCCGGGGACAGGGGTGATCGGCGGCACGGTGAGGATTTCGACGACTTCATCGAAGCCCGATGCGAGATGCCGGCCGCCGACGCGATACGCCACCCCGCGCCACAAACCCGGCGCATCAAGCTGCTCGGGCAATCCGACCACGTGCGCAAGGCTTTTGCGCTCGTAGTCGGCGAGAACCTCGAACGCGCTCACAGCGCTGGCGACACGGGTGGTGGCAGCCGGGGTGGTGGCAGCCGGGGTGGTGGCAACCGGGGTACTGGCAACCGGGGTGCTGGCGGCAGGCGTGCGGGAACGACGCGACATGGTCAGGCGCCGAGCAGTTCGTTGATGCGGGCGATCAATGCGGTTTCGCTCGGTGGCTTGACGATGTAGTCCTTGGCGCCTTGACGCATGCCCCAGGCACGATCCGTCTCCATGCCCTTGGTGCTGACGATCAGGATGGGGATCGCGCTGGTGGCGTTGTCCTTGGACAGCGCGCGGGTGGCCTGAAAGCCGTTCATGCCCGGCAACACCAGGTCCATCAGGACCAGGTCCGGCATTTCGCGCTTGCAGACCTCGATACCGTCCTCGCCACTTGAGGACGACAGCACCTGGTGGCCGTTGCGTTCGAGCAATTGGGTCAACACTGCGGTGTCGGTGGGCGAATCTTCGATGAGCAGGATGCGTGCCATGCGTATGCGTCTTTTCCGGGTTCAGGCGCTGACGAACGTGCGGATTGCGTTGAGCAATTCCTCACGCGTGAAGGGTTTGGTGAGGTATTGCTCGGAGCCCACGATGCGGCCGCGGGCCTTGTCAAACAGGCCGTCCTTGGACGACAGCATGATCACAGGCGTGGACTTGAACATCTGGTTGTTCTTGATCAGCGCGCAGGTCTGGTAGCCGTCCAGCCGCGGCATCATGATGTCGACGAAGATGATCTGCGGTTGCTGGTCGGCGATCTTGGCCAGCGCCTCGAAGCCGTCGTTGGCGGTGACTACCTCGCAGCCTTCGCGCTTCAACAGCGTCTCGGCGGTGCGGCGGATGGTCTTCGAGTCATCGATCACCATCACCTTCAAGCCATTGAGGTTGGGGGTGTTGACGTCTTGCTGCATCGTGTTTCCCCTCGGCGCACGCGCAGAATTTGCGTATCGCGACATGTCTATATCCCAGCCTCCACGCGTAGTGTCAAGCTTTCGTTATCGCGAGCAAATCGCTGAATGCGATTCGCCCGAACGGCGACACGCGATGCCCCTGCTAACATTCGTCACATTCTGCCGTGGATGGTTCGCATGTCGCTGGATATCGTCGTCGTGATGGACCCGATCGAGGCGATCAAGATCGCCAAGGACTCCACCTTCGCGATGTTGCTGGAAGCGCAACGACGCGGTCATCGCTTGAATTACGTGGTTCCTGGCGGGCTTTTCCTGGCGGACGGCACGGCGATGGCGACGGTGGCGCGGCTGGCCGTGCGTGAAGACAAGGACCAATGGTTCGATCTGGAACCGCAGTCACAGATTGAGCTGGGCCCCGGTCATGCCGTCCTGATGCGCAAGGACCCGCCGGTGGACGCCGATTACCTGCACGACACCCACCTGCTCGGCCTGGCGCAGCGCCAAGGCGCGCTGGTGGTCAACGACCCGCAGGGACTGCGCGACATCAACGAGAAACTCGGCGCGCTGGAGTTCCCGCAGTGCTGCCCGCCCACCCTGGTCAGCCGCGACGCGGCGGCGCTGAAACGCTTCGTCAACCAGCACGGCGAGGCGGTGCTCAAGCCGCTCGACGGCATGGGCGGGCGCTCGATCTTTCGCGCACGCGCCGGCGAATCCAACCTCAACGTGATCCTGGAGACTCTGGTAGGAGCGGGCTTGACCGACGGCGGCAAGCACCTGGCGCTGGCCCAGCGCTACCTGCCCGAGATCGCCGAAGGCGACAAGCGCATCCTGCTGGTTGATGGCGAACCGGTGCCGTACTGCCTGGCGCGCATCCCGCAGGGCGACGAGTTCCGCGGCAACCTCGCCGCCGGCGGCCGCGGCGAGGGCCGCCCGCTGGGCGAACGCGACCGCTGGATCGCCGCCCAGGTCGGCCCGGAACTCAGGCGGCGCGGCATGTTGTTTGTCGGCCTGGACGTCATCGGCGATTACCTGACCGAGGTCAACGTCACCAGTCCGACCTGTATCCGCGAACTCGATGCGCAGTTCGGGTTGAACATCGCAGGCCTGTTGTTCGACCGGATCGAAGCGCTGCACGCCGCGCGGTGAGGCTGGCCTGATGTCCGCGCCCCTCCTGCATCCGCCCGCCGTCGGCGAGGACCAGCGCCTGGGCGCGACGATGGTGCTGTCACTGCTGGTGCACGGCGTGCTGATCCTCGGGCTGGGATTCGCGCTCGACGATGCGGCGCCGGTGATGCCCACCCTGGACGTGATCCTGACCCAGACCTCGTCCCCGCTGACGCCCAAACAGGCCGATTTCCTCGCCCAGGCCAGCAACCAGGGCGGCGGCGAGCACGACAAGTCGCTCCGACCGCGCGACACGCAGATGGGGCGCGTGCCGCAACTCGAGGACGGCGTCGCGCCCAAACCCCTGCGCGCGCAGACGCCCGCGCCGCAACCGCCGCCGACCGCGCGCGTGATCAGCGCGTTGCAGGCCGACACGC
>JBBJNO010000179.1:0-2093 GCA_037720875.1 Luteimonas sp.
CTCGACGACCTCAAGCAGATGGTGCAGCGCCTCGACGCGGATCTCGGCATCGCCTTCGACGGCGACGGCGACCGCCTCGGCGTCATCACCCGCAACGGCGCCAACATCTATCCCGACCGCATGTTGATGCTGTTCGCCGGCGACGTGCTCGAACGCAATCCCGGCGCCGTGATCGTGTACGACGTCAAATGCACCGGCGCGCTTTCGCCGTACATCCTGCGCCACGGCGGCAGCCCGCTGATGTGGAAGACCGGACACTCGCTGATCAAGGCCAAGATGCGCGAGACCGACGCGGAACTCGCGGGCGAGATGAGCGGCCACTTCTTCTTCAAGGAGCGCTGGTACGGTTTCGACGACGGCATCTATTCCGCCGCGCGCCTGCTGGAAATCCTGGCCGGCCGCAGCGAGACGCCGGACGAGGTGTTCGCTTCCTTGCCCGATGCGATCTCGACTCCGGAACTGAAAATCGAGATCAACGACCCGCACGCGTTCATTTCGCGCTTCGTCGCGCAAAGCGAATTCACCGACGCCCGCGTCTCCACCATCGACGGCCTGCGCGCCGACTGGAAGGACGGCTGGGGCCTGGTGCGCGCGTCCAACACCACGCCGATCCTGGTGCTGCGTTTCGAGGCCACCAATGCCGACGCGTTGATCCGCATCCAGAACATGTTCCGCGAGCGGTTGCTGGCGATCGACCCGGGGTTGGCGTTGCCGTTTTGATGTCAACCGTGCGCAGCCTGCGCTCAGCGACCCGACGCTCCCTCATACTCCAAAGTGCTTGCTTGGCAGCGTCTGGCGCTACGCGCCACCATCTCCCGTTTGCGGGAGATGGTGTGAGCTTGTGCGGTGGAGGGCGGCGTTGCCTTAGAACCGCGCCGTGAACTCCAGCCCGTATGTCCGCGGCTCGTTGATGAAGCCGGTGAGGTTGTTGAAGTCGATGCCGCCGACGATGCGCGTCTGGTCGGTGATGTTGCGGCCGAACGCGGCCACCTCGTAATTGCCGACATCCCAGTTGTAGCCGACGCGCAGGCCGCCTTCGAGCGAGGCCTCGCCGCGGTACTCCCTGGATTCGTACAGGAAGAAGTTCACTTCGCTGCGGTACGCCCAGTCGGTGTAGACGAAGAACTCACCGTCGCCGACCGGGATGCCGTAGCGTGCAGTCACGTTATGGACCCACTTCGGCGCCTGCGGCAACGGGTTGCCATCGATCTTGTAGCGCCCGGTCGGCAATCCGGTGACGGGGTCGAGCACGGGCGGATCGGTCACGGTGCAGCCGCCGCCGCAGCCGGGGACGATGAGATTGGGGTCATCGATGCGGGTGTCGTTGTAGCTGCTGCCCAGCGTCACCAGCAGGTTGTCGGTCAGGTAGGCCTCCAGGTCCAGCTCGAAGCCCTGGCCGACGCTCTTGTCGGCATTGAGCAGGCGGGCCTGGTTGGTCGCACCGCCGACGGCGATCAACTGCTGGCCATCGACGTCGTAACGGAACACGTTGAAGCCGAGCCGCGCGCGCCTGTTCCACAAGTCCGCCTTCACCCCGGCCTCGTAGGAGAGTACCTCCTCCGAATCGGCGGTGGAGACCCCGCCAAACAGCAGGCGGCCCTGGATTGACGGCGCGCGGAAGCCCTTGGCTACGCGGCCGTAGAAGTTGACGTTGTCGTTCAAGGCATACACCGCGCTGAGATCCCAGCTGACGTCGTCGACATCGGTGTGGACCACGAAGGGACCGCTCACCGGCGTGCCGAACGGCGCCGCCTGCTCCAGCACGCTGGCGCTGAAGTCTTTCTGGTCCTGCGTGTAGCGCACGCCGCCGCGCAACTTGAATGTGTCGCTGACGTCGAACTCGCCGGACGCGAACACCGCCCACGCGGTGTTCTGCTGCGATTGCTGCGCATACCCGTTGCGTATGCCACCGGCGAGCGAGTCGTAGTTGAAGCTGTCGATGGCGATGTCTTCATCGAAGTAGAACAGGCCAGCCTGCCAGTCGAAGCGGCCCCAGTTGTCGGATTCGATGCGGAATTCCTGGGTGAACTGGGAATGGTCCGGCAAGCCGTCGGCCGACTCGGCAGGAAACAGCCCCTCGTTGAGTTGGTCCG
>JBBJNO010000179.1:2103-5605 GCA_037720875.1 Luteimonas sp.
TGGTCCGGCTCGGAGCTGAAGAACGTGTAGCTGGAACCGCCATCGATATCGCCGCGATTGAGCGATTCCGCGGTTTCGTAGCCGCTGATGGAATACAGGTTCACGCGGTCAAACTCCCAACGCAGACGCGCACTGCCGCCCCAGGTCTTGAGGTCGGAGAAGTTGGCGCCGTCCCATGAGGCCTTGTCCTTGTCGAAGCCGGCTACGAAATCATTACCGCCCTTTTTGATAATGCCGGCGCGGAACAGGCGCGCGCTGCCGTCGAGGTCGCGCCGGTGCAGGTTGAACAGGCCTTCAAACGCGTCGCCTGCGTACAGGAATTGCACGCGCGCGGCGGATTCGTCGTAGCCCTCGAAGTCGTCGTTGGGCCCCGGGAAGGTGTTGTCGACCCAGTCGTCGCGGCGCTGGTACAGCGCGGCCACGCGCGCCGACCAGCGGGCAGTCAGCGGGCCGCCAACGGCGCCTTCGAAATTGAATGCATCAAACGTGCCGACAGACACCTGCGCGTAGCCCTCGAAGACCTGCGACGGCTTCGCCGACTCGAACTTGACCACGCCCGCGGGCGTATTGCGGCCGAACAGCGTGCCTTGCGGGCCACGCAGCACTTCGATGCGTTCCAGGTCGAACACCGGGAACCCTTTCAGCAATGGGCTTTCCTGCACCACCTCGTCATAGATCAGCGAGACCGGCTGCGAGGCGTTGAGGTCGAAGTCGGTGTTGCCGAGACCACGGATGTAGAAGCGCGGGAACGCGCGACCGTAGGACGATTCGATGTTGAGGCTGGGCACGCGGCCTGACAGGAAACGGATGTCGTTGCCGCCCGAGCCGAGCACGTCGAGCTTCTCGCTGCTGATGGTGCTGATCGACACCGGCACGTCCTGCACGTCCTCCGTGCGGCGTTGCGCAGTGACCTCGATGGTATCGAGCGTGACGGTCTCGGTGACCGGGGTTGCGGCGACTGGCGGCGCAGCTGGTGCCGGATCCTGCGCGAGAGCGCTGCTCAGGGGCAGGAAGGCCGCGATGGCGAGCATCAAGCGGTGCTGGATGAGTGCGCGTGCGCGCCCACGGACACGGACAATGACAGACTGGGTCATGCGATGGCGTTCCAAAAAAAGGAGGTGCCACGGCCCCTCGCCATAGCAAGCCAATGTTGCAATATGGCAACAGCCCCGGCAAATGATTTCTGTGCCTGCCGGCGGCCAGCGCCGACCCACAGTCGAAGAAACAAGGGAGGTCGCCGGTAAGCGGGCTCTCACGAAAAAGAAATCACCTGTAGGAGCCCGCTTGCTGGCGAACCTCCACGAGAAGCGGGCGGCCCGCCTGAGTGAAGCATTGTTCGGCCCCTACCTGGATTGCGGACTTCGCAGCTGAAGCCGTTGTTATGACCGAAAAAAGCGCTCTGGGAGACAAAGGCACACGGACCGTCGCTAGTGATTACTCGTTGCCGACCGCATCCGGCGCTTGCGCAGCTTCCGCAACCTTCGGCGCCTTCACCGCGCGATAGCGCTGCACGGCGCTTTGCAATTCCGCGTCGATGCCGGCGCGGGCCACCTGCTGCTGTTGGTAGTTTGCCTGCAGGGCCACGAACTCCTGGCGCTGCATGCCGATGTTGTCGGCCAGCATTTTCGGGATATTCTCGCCCGCCAACTCGCGCTCGTTGGCCTGGTCGAGCAGCCGCAACAGGCTCTGCCGCAGGTTGCTCAAGGCCATTTTGGACGACTTCATCGACTCGTCGACCAGGTCGTAACGGATGCGGTACGCGCGCCTGAGCTCTTCTTCGGTTTCATAGGAATCGGCCAGCGCGATGTCGCGGCGTTCGAGCGTAGCCTGGGCCTCGGCTTCGGCGGCGAGGCGCTTGTTCTGGATGTCGCGCGCCGCGCGTTCCTCGGTGGTCAACGTGCGATCGACCTGGCCCGAGCGCATGCCACTGCGGGAACTGATCTCGGTACGCGCGCGGTTGACCGCCTCGGGCGGCAGCGAATCACCGCAGACCTTGCGTCCGTTCTCGGTCCAGCAGTACAGCTTCTTGCTGGGGCCCTTGTCCTGCGCGGCAGCGCTGCACGCGGCCGCCATCAGCAGTGCGCTGGCCAGGATTGTCAGGATCTTGCTCACGTCGGCCCCCCGGCTTGATGTCTGCATCACGCATTTGTCAGAGCCCAAGCAAGAGTCGGGCCAATCCGGATCGAATCCTCGCTGCGGGGCCGGCTCAGGGCCTGTCGCTGCCGTAGGCGTCACGATAATCCCGCAGCAGCCGGCCATGGGGTTGCAGCGCGGCGTGTTGGCCGGCGTAGGCAAGCAGGTCCGCGAAGGTGGCGACGGCGATGACCCGCAACTGCTGCTGCAACGCGACGGTTTCTGTCGCCGAGCGACGCGATGCGGCAGGGTCGACCGCTTCCTGCCGGTCGAGTGCGATCACGATGCCGGCAGGCACGCCGCCCGCCTCGCGGATCATCGCCAATGCCTCGCGGATGGCGGTGCCCGCGGTGATCACGTCATCGACGATCAACACACGCCGGCCCGCCAAGGGTGCGCCGATCAACGTGCCGCCTTCGCCATGGGTCTTGGCTTCCTTGCGGTTGAAGGCCAACGGCACATCGTGGCCGCGGCGTGCGAACTCGCAGGCCAGTGCGGTCGCCAGCGGGATGCCCTTGTACGCCGGGCCGAACAGCAGGTCGAAGTCGACCCCTGCCTGCCCCAGCGCGTCGGCGTAACACACGGCCAATTCCCCGAGCAGCCCACCCGTGTCGAAGCGCCCGGCGTTGAAGAAATACGGGCTGACGCGCCCGGATTTGAGTGTGAATTCACCAAACCGCAAGGCGTCCGCGCGCAGCGCAAGCTCAAGAAAGCGTTGACGGTGTGTCAGCATGCGGCGATTGTCCCACGCGCTTGCCGAGCGCATGCAGCATCACGTGTTGCGGCCCGGCGCTGCCGCCGGCGAACAATTGTCCGGTGTCGATGAAGCCCGCATTGCGATAGGCCGAGACCGCCATGCGATTGCTGCAGTTCACCGCCAGCACCACCAGCCTGCGATCGGGATGCCGCAGTTGCAGGTCTGCGCACATGGCCAGTGCCGCGCGCGTGCCGAGTCCGCGGCCCTGGAATTGCCGGCCGATGCCGAACGCGCGCACGCCGACGCTGGGCGCGCCCAGCGTGCGGCCGATCACGGCGCGCGGTGCGAAGTCGAGGCGATAAAAGCCGATGGCTTCATCGTCCGCCAGCACCACTATCGCCTCGCTTGACGGGTCGCGCAGCGCGTCTTCCAGGTTGAACGCGAAGTTGCCGACGTACTTCACCTGATCCGGCGTTACGCGCAGCGCCCGGACCTGATCGGCAAGGTCGGGAGTGGCGGGGACGACCCGCAGGACGGGTGGGGCGTGCATGGCCGGATGATAGCGGTGGGTGGGCCGTGCCGAAGGGGAATCCGTTACGCTTTGGTAGGCGATGACGGAATGGTTCGTCACTCCCGTGAAGGCGGCAGCCCATGCCCGTATTTTCTACAGAT
>JBBJNO010000180.1:0-5595 GCA_037720875.1 Luteimonas sp.
TTACGGCGAGTTGATCATCGTCAAGCACAACGATGCGTGGCTGTCGGCGTACGGCCACAACCGCGCGCGGTTGGTCAACGAAGGGCAACTCGTCAAGGCAGGCCAGCAGATCGCCGAGATGGGTCGCAGCGGCGCCGCGCGCGACATGCTGCATTTCGAGATCCGCTACAACGGCAAGCCGGTGGATCCGCTGCGGTATTTGCCGAGCCGTTAAGCCGACGCGATCACGAATCCGGCAACGACGCGGCGACCTTCGGCCGCCAGCACATTGAACGTGCGCGCCGCCGCGGCGTTGGTCATGACCTCGATGCCGATGCCGCGCGTGAGGCACGCAGCCATCACGTCTGCTGCAGGAAACACCTGCGTCGCGCCGGTACCGAGGATGACCAGTTCCGGCTGCAATGCGAGCAGCGGTTCGAGGTCGATTGTCGACAACGTCGAGGTGTGGCTGACGGACCAGTGTTCGATCAACGTATTAGGGGCGACGATGAAGCTTTGCCGCAGCGTGCGTTCATTGACCAGCGCAGAGGCACCATCCGCTCCGCGCAGGAAGAATTCGTAGTCGGGGCGTTCGAGCGTAAGTTGCATCAGGCTCTGGGAAGGACAATCTGCCGCTTGTCCTTCGACTGCCGGTACAGGATCGCGACGTGGCCAATCCGCTGCACCAGCGCGGCGCCCAGCTTGTTCGCCAGTTCGCCAATCATCGTGTCGCGCGCCTCGCGATCCTCGGCGCCGACCTTGACCTTGATCAGTTCGTGGATCTCAAGTGCCTCGTCGACTTCGGCGATCACGGCCGGCGTCACGCCTTTTGCACCGATTTGCAGCATGGCTTTGAGCTCGTGAGCCTGGCCGCGCAGGAAACGGGTCTGGGCGGAGGTCAATACGGTCGGCATGCGGCTCGAAACAAGGGCGGAGAGGGCCGCAGGGTATCATGGCGGTCACAGGGTCATCCCTGATCAAGAGCCCGCGCATCCCTGTGCGGACTTCTCAAAAAAAGCCACCACATGGCCACCCGCAGCAAGAGCAGCCAGCGTTGGTTGCGCGAACATTTCGCCGACCCCTACGTCAAGAAGGCGCAGGCGGAGGGGCTGCGTTCGCGTGCCGTGTACAAGCTCGAAGAGTTGGTCGAACGCGACCGCCTGCTCAAGCCGGGCATGGTGGTGGTCGACCTCGGCGCCGCTCCCGGCAGCTGGTCGCAATGGGTGCGGCAGTCGCTGGGCAGCTTGGATCAGGCAAACCCCGGCCGCGTGATCGCATCGGACATCCTGGAGATGCCATCGCTGGCCGGTGTCGAATTCCTTCATGGAGATTTCAGGGAGGATGCCGTCTTATCGACCCTGGAGACGATGCTGGGAGACCAGCCTGTCGACCTTGTCCTGTCGGACATGGCCCCCAATATGAGTGGAGTGGATGCGGTCGATCAGGCTCGCGTCATGCATCTGGCGGAGCTGGCGATGGAGTTCGCCGACCGGCATCTGCGGACCGGGGGCGCGTTCCTGATCAAGGTGTTCCAGGGCATCGGGTTCGACGATTACGTGCGTGAGCTGCGCAAGCGTTACGCGAAAGTCTCGATCCGAAAGCCGGCGGCGTCACGCAAACGCTCGCCGGAGGTGTATGCCCTGGCGCAGGGCAAGCTGGCGCAGATGAAGTAAAAATTGATTTGTCCGCGAAGGACGCCAAAGGAAGCTGAACCAGTTTTTTTGCGCCCTTCGCGTCCTTTGCGGACAGAATGCTTTCAAGCGTCACAGCGACGCACGATGAATGGGCAGGAAAAGGATGAACGACTTGGTCAAGAATTTGCTGTTGTGGGTGGTCGTCGCCGTCGTGCTGATGGTGGTGTTCCAGAGCTTCAGCCCCAAGCTGGCCGGCGCCGAGTCGGTCGCCTACGACCAGTTCGTGCAGCAGGTGCAGGGCGACCGCGTCAAGAGCGTGGCCATTGCCGACGACCGCACCACCATCACCGGCGAGCGCAAGGACGGCAGCAAGTTCACCACCTACAACCCGGGCGACAAGGATCTGGTCAACGACCTGATCAACCACGATGTCGCGATCACGCAGACGCCGCCGGCCAGCGGCCCCTCGCTGGTCTACATCCTGATCAACATCCTGCCGTGGCTGCTGTTCATCGGCATCTGGATCTATTTCATGCGGCAGATGCAGCAGGGCGGCAGCAAGGGCGCGATGAGCTTCGGCCGCTCGCGCGCCAAGTTGCAGGGCGATGACCAGCCAAAGGTCACTTTCGCCGACGTCGCCGGTTGCGACGAGGCCAAGGAGGAAGTCAGCGAGCTGGTCGAGTTCCTGCGCGATCCGGGCAAGTTCCAGAAGCTCGGTGGCAAGATCCCGCGCGGTGTGCTGATGGTCGGCCCGCCCGGCACCGGCAAGACGCTACTGGCGAAGGCCATTGCCGGCGAGGCCAAGGTGCCGTTCTTCTCGATCTCCGGTTCCGACTTCGTCGAGATGTTCGTCGGCGTCGGTGCATCGCGCGTGCGCGACATGTTCGAGCAGGCCAAGAAGCACGCGCCGTGCATCATCTTCATCGACGAGATCGACGCGGTCGGCCGCCATCGCGGCGCGGGTCTTGGCGGTGGTCACGACGAGCGCGAGCAGACCTTGAATGCGTTGCTGGTGGAGATGGACGGCTTTGAAGGCGGCGAAGGCGTGATCGTGGTTGCTGCCACCAACCGGCCCGACGTGCTGGATCCGGCGCTGCTGCGCCCTGGACGTTTCGATCGCCAGGTCGTGGTCGGCTTGCCCGACGTGCGCGGCCGCGAGCAGATCCTGAAAGTACACATGCGCAAGGTGCCATTGGCGGACGATGTCGTGCCGATGGTGATCGCGCGCGGGACGCCGGGCTTCAGCGGCGCCGACCTGGCCAACCTGGTGAACGAGGCCGCCTTATTCGCCGCGCGCGAGAACGGCAAGGACGTGCGCATGGAGCACTTCGACAAGGCGCGCGACAAGATCATGATGGGCACCGAGAACCGCTCGATGGCGATGAGCCAGCAGGAAAAAACGCTCACCGCGTATCACGAAGCGGGGCACGCCATCGTCGGCCGCATCGTTCCCGAACATGACCCGGTCTACAAGGTCACGATCATTCCGCGCGGCCGCGCGCTGGGCGTGACCATGTACCTGCCCGAAGGTGACAAGTACAGCTACAACCGCACCGCGATCGAATCGCAGTTGTGCTCGCTGTACGGCGGACGCGTGGCCGAGGAACTGATCTTCGGCGATGACAAGGTCACCACCGGCGCATCCAACGACATCGAGCGCGCGACCAAGATGGCGCGCAACATGGTCACCAAATGGGGCCTGTCCGAACTTGGCCCGATCACCTATGGCGAAGAAGAGGACGAAGTCTTCCTTGGCCGTTCGGTCACCCAGCACAAGAACGTCTCCGACGACACCGCGCGCAAGATCGACGATGTCGTGCGCAGCATCCTCGACAAGGCCTACGGCCGCACCAAGGCGATCCTGACCGAGAACCTCGACAAGCTGCATTCGATGGCCAAGCTGCTGCTGGAGTACGAAACTATCGACGTGCCGATGATCGACGCGGTGATGGAAAACCGCGATTCGCCGCCGCCGATGGGCTGGAGCCCCGGCGGCCCGGCGCGTGATGAGCCGAAGCCGTTCGTCATCGGCGGGCCTGCACCGCAGACTTGACGCTTCGCTCGCTGCTGCAAGTGGCTTGCCAGAGTGACCATGAAAGGCCAGAGTCTGCTCTGGCCTTTTTTATGCGCAGTGGAAAGTGCTTCGACTGCTCTTGTAGGAGCGCACCCGGGCGCGATGAGGATTTACCGGTAGAGCCCCCATCGCGCCCAGGTGCGCTCCTACAAAAGCTGTGCGCGCATTCGCTCTAACTAGGTTGGCGATTAGTGCAGGAGACGCAATGTTCGACACCACCCCCCAACTCGATTGCGCCGGCCGCATCCTAAAACTGGATCGCCCACGTCTCGTCGGCATCGTCAACGTCACGCCGGATTCGTTTTCGGATGGTAGCGAACACGACACAGTTGAAGGCGCAATTGCGCACGGCCTGCGGCTGGCGGAGGAGGGCGCGGACGTGCTCGATATCGGCGGCGAATCCACGCGGCCAGGCGCGGGCGAGGTTGCGGTGGAAGAAGAGTTGCGTCGCGTGATTCCGGTGATCGAACGCCTTGCCAGGGAAACATCGCTGCCGATCAGCATCGACACCTCGAAACCGGAGGTCATGCGCGCAGGCGTCGCCGCCGGCGCGGGGATGATCAACGACGTGTATGCGCTGCGTCGCGAAGGCGCGCTCGCCACGGCCGCGGAACTCGGCGTGCCCGTGGTGCTGATGCACATGCAGGGCGAGCCGCGCACGATGCAGGCCGCGCCTGATTACGATGACGTCGTCGGCGAGGTGCATCGCTTCCTGGCCGAACGCATGTTCGCCGCGGAAATGGCGGGCATCGCGAAGAAGAACATGGTCATCGATCCGGGTTTCGGCTTCGGCAAGACGCGCGAACACAATCTCGCCCTGCTTGCGCAACTCGAGCGCATCGCGGAACTCGGCGTACCGGTGCTTGCCGGCCTGTCGCGAAAGAAAACCATAGGCGACGTGACGGGACGCAAGGATCCGCACGACCGCGTCCATGGTTCGATCGCCGCCGCACTGATCGCCGCGCAACGTGGCGCGAAGTTGCTGCGTGTGCACGATGTCGCCGCCACCGTCGATGCGTTGAATGTGTGGGAAGCCATTGCCGCCATACCGATGCCGCGCAGGGACGCCGCCACCGCCACGATCCGCTGGCCGGACGACGATTGACCCCTGATCGATCTGCCCTTCGTAAAAGCGGCTTCAGCCACGAGCTCTAGATCCTGGCTCGTCCGGCAAGAACTCGCGGCTGAAGCCGCTCCTACGAAAGGCGACGCCCGCGACACCTATCATTCGCGCATGCCTGCCGACCAACGCCCCATCGCCCTCGCCGTCATGGGCCCGACCGCCTCGGGCAAGACCGCGTTCGCCATCGATTGCGCCGCGCGTTTCGGCGGCGAGATCGTCAGCGTCGATTCGGCCCTGGTCTATCGCGGGCTCGATATCGGCGCGGCGAAACCCGATGCCGCGTTGCGGTCGCGCGTGCCGCATCACATGCTCGATCTGCGCGACCCGTGGCAGCGCTATTCCGCCGCCGAGTTCGCCGCGGATGCCAGGCGCGCCATCGACGACATCCTGGCGCGCGGCAAATTGCCGATCCTCGCTGGCGGCACCAGCCTGTACTTCCATGCATTGTTGAACGGCCTGTCGTCAATGCCCGATGCCGATCCGGAGCTGCGTGCGCGGATCACGTCGGAAGCGCAGGTCGCCGGATGGCCTGCAATGCACGCAGAACTGGCGACGGTCGATCCCGTCGCCGCCGCCAGAATCCACACCACTGATCCACAGCGCATCCAGCGCGCGATTGAGGTCTATCGCCTCACCGGCAAGCCGATCAGCGCATGGCAGCGCGAACGACCGCAGGGACGATTGCCGGTGCGCGTGCTCAAGCTGATACTTGCGCCGCGCGATCGCGCCGTGTTGCATGCGCGCATCGAGCAACGCTTCGACGCGATGCTGTCCGCGGGCTTCCT
>JBBJNO010000181.1:0-5590 GCA_037720875.1 Luteimonas sp.
CGTCGATGCGCTCCTGCGCGTCCCAGGTCTTGGACCAGATCTCGCGGAAGAACTTGCCGTCCTTGTACATGCGATGCCGGCCGTCGTCGGTGTGGTGGATCACCGGGAAGCGGCCGTCGCCATATTTGCGCGCGAGGTCGGGCCAGTCGCGGGGCAGGTAGTGGGCGTGGGTGTCGATTTTCAGCATGGCATCAGGTATCCGGCATCACGTATTTTGACGGTGCCGGATTCAGGTGACCGCAGTTCTTGCAGGTGCGATGCTCGGCCGAGGAATAGAATCGTTCGAACACTGGCGGAAAATCCTGCTCGATGTCCTGCAGTAAAAAGTATTCCTCGTACACCTTCGTGTTGCAGTTCTCGCAGAACCAAAGCAAACCGTCCTTTTCATGCGGCAGGCGCTTGCGTTCGATGACGATGCCGATGGAATCGGGTCCGCGTTGCGGCGAATGCGGGACGCGTGGCGGCAACAGGAACGTCTCGCCGGCCTTGATCGGGATGTCGCGCACGGCGCCGCGGCCCTCGTTATCAGGCTCCTGGATACGCAGCACCATCTCGCCCTCGAGCTGGTAGAACCATTCCGCACCCTCGTCCCAGTGGTAGTCGGTGCGCTGGTTGGGGCCGCCGACGACCATGACGATGAAGTCGCCGTCGTACACGCACTTGTTGCCGACCGGCGGCTTCAGCAGGTGACGGTGTTCCTCGATCCAGGCGGGCAGGTTGAACGGGGCGGGCAACATGCGATTACTCCGGCGCTTGATCGGTGCGAACGACCGCGGTGCATTTCAACTCGATCGCGATCGGCGTCGGCAATGCGGTGATACCGAGCGTGGTGCGGCATGGCGCAGTGGCCGCGTCGGGAAAATACACGGCCCATACCGCGTTATAGGCCTTGAAATCGCGCGCCATGTCGGTGAGGTACACGCTGACATCGACCAGGTCCTTCCACTCCGCGCCGCTCGCTTCGAGCACCGCGCGCACGTTGGCGAACACGGCCCGCGTCTGCGCTTCGATGTCGTACTTGTGGACGCGGCCGTCGGCGAACGATTCGCTGCCCGGGATTGCGTTGGTGACGGGATCGCGCGGGCCGATGCCCGACAGGAACAACAGGTTGCCGACACGGCGTGCATGCGGGTAGTGACCAACAGCAGCGGGCGCGGTGTTCGTCTGGATGACATCGCTCATTCCGCCGCTCCTGCGCTGCCGCTGAGACGGGCCAGTGCCGTGTCGTATGCCGTCGTCAACTCGTCCGGCGACGCGACATCCATGCCCATGTTGCGCACACGACCATCGTGCAGGCTGTACACCCAGCCATGCACGGACACCTGCTGTCCACGCGACCATGCATCCTGCAGCACCGTGGTCTGGCAGACATTGACCACCTGTTCGATCGCATTGAGTTCGCACAGGCGCGCATGGCGCAGCGCATCGAGCTCGACATCATCAAGCAGTGCCGCGTGCTTGTTCGCGATGTCGCGGACGTTGCGCAGCCAGTTGTCGGCCAAGCCGATGCGCGCACCGGTCAGGCTGGCATGCACGCCGCTGCAACCGTAATGGCCCACCACGAGGATGTGTTCGACTTTGAGCAGGTCGACGGCGAATTGGATCACCGACAGGCAATTGAGGTCGGTATGGACAACGAGGTTGGCGATGTTGCGATGTACGAAGACCTCACCCGGTGCCAGTCCCAGAATCTGGTTGGCCGGCACGCGCGAATCCGAACAGCCGATCCACAGGTATTTCGGCGCTTGTTGTTTCGACAGGGATTTGAAAAAACCGGGATCGTCGCGCCTGACCTGATCGGCCCACGCGCGGTTGCGTTCAAGCAGTTCGTCGAGGGTGGTCATGCGAGCGCGATCCCCACATTTTTTGCTTCAGTAAAAAATCGCATCGCTTCCATCCCACCTTCGCGGCCCATGCCCGACTGGCCCGTGCCGCCGAATGGGGTACGCAGGTCGCGCATCATCCAGGCGTTGATCCAGATGATGCCGGCATTGATCTGTGCAGCCATGCGGTGCGCGCGCGTGAGGTTGCGGGTCCAGAGCGAGCAGGCCAGGCCATAGTCGCCGGCGTTGGCGAGTTGCAATGCATGCTCATCGTTGTCGAAAGGTTGCAGAGTGACGACGGGTCCGAAGATTTCCTCGCGATTGCTTGCGCATTCGTGACCCAGGCCTTCGATGATCGTCGGCGTGATGAACCAGCCGGGGCGTTCCAGTGCAGTGCCACCGCTCAATACATGGCCGCCTTCCGCCTTGGCGCGGGCGATGGCCGCCATGACCTTGTCGAAATGCGCCCGCGACACCATGGGGCCGAGGTCGATGTCGTCGTCGATCGGGTCGCCGACGCGCAGCGCAAGCGCGCGTGAAACGAGGGCATCGCGGAATTCCGCGTAGATGCTGCGTTCGATCAACAGGCGCGATCCGCACAGGCAGATCTGCCCGGAGTTCTGGAAGGCCGAACGCACGATGGTGTCGAGATGGTCGCGCCAATCACTGTCGGCGAACACCAGCGTCGGATTCTTGCCGCCGAGTTCCAGCGACGTTTTCTTGAGCAATGGACCTGCCAGACCCGCGATGCGTTTGCCGACGGCGGTGCTGCCAGTGAACGAAATTGCCTTGACCCCGGGATGCAGCACCAAGGCTTCGCCGACATTCGCCCCGAGCCCGTGCACGAGATTCAATACGCCTTTCGGGAGTCCAATTTCGGCAGCGAGCTCGCCCAGCATCGTGGCCGTCTGCGGGGTCACTTCCGAAGGCTTGGCGACCACGGTATTGCCAGCAGCCAGTGCCGGCGCGATTTTCCACGTCAGCAGGTAGAGCGGCAGATTCCACGGCGAGATCGTGCCGACCACGCCAAGCGGTTGCCGCAAGGTGTAGTTGAGCCCGGCTTGGCCATGATGCGATTCGCTGCTGAATTGCGTTGCCGCATGTGCAAAGAAGCGCAGGTTTGCGATTGCACGGGGAATTTCGATCTCGCGCGCCAGCTTGATCGGCTTGCCGCCGTCGCGCGACTCTGCGTGGGCGAAATCGTCGAGTTTCGCTTCCAGTGCGTCGGCCAGTTTCTCCAGCCAGCGCGCACGCTCGCTGTTGGGCAGCGACGACCATGCGGGGAAGGCGCGTTCGGCGGCAGCCACCGCGATTTCGACATCCTGCGCGTCGCCGTCGGCGATCTGGGCGAAGGCGTGGCCGTTGGCCGGGTCGAACACGTCGCGCCAGCGGCCATTGACTGCCTCGCGCGCTTCGTTATCGATCCAGTGATGCAGTTTTTGCATGGGTAGAGTTTAACGTGCAGGTCAGCAGGGCGTGCGACTGCTGCGCTTCCCTTCTCCTTCGGGAGAAGGTGGCGCGAAGCGCCGGACGCCCCGAAGGAAGCACCCTTGGGGTGTGAGGGCGTAGCAGTTCAGTAATCGAGTTCGATGTGATCTGAGAGTGCGCGCCCTCATCCGCCCTTCGGGCACCTTCTCCCGAGGGGAGAAGGAAAGGCTAGATCGATTGCATCCGGCCGCCATCCACCGCCAGCGACACGCCATTGATGTAGGCCGCTGCCGGAGAACACAGGAATGCGATCACGCCGCCGAGTTCCGATGGTTTCGCGAACCGGCCGGCCGGCACGGTGGCGAGCATGGCGGCGGCCACTTCGTGTTCGGATTTTCCGGAGGCTTGCGCGCGATCCTTGAGGATCTGGTCGAGGCGTCCGGTCTCGGTATATCCGGGCAACAGGTTGTTGACGGTGATGCCATGCGGCGCGAGCTCGCGCGACAGGGTCTTCGCCCAGCTGGCGACGGCGCCGCGGATGGTGTTGGAGACGCCGAGGTTGGCGATGGGTTCCTTCACGGAGGTCGAGATGATGTTGACGATGCGACCCCAGCGCGCGGCCTGCATGCCGGGAAGCACGGCTTGCACGATGGTCTGGCCGGCGATGAGGTGTTTGTTGAACGCATCGGCGAAGGCGTTTGTAGCGGCCGTGTGCGCAGGTCCGCCGGGCGGGCCGCCGGTATTGTTGATCAGGATGTGTACCGGTTTGCCAGCCGCGAGCGCCTCGACCTGCGCACGCAGTGCATCCGTATGCGATACATCGGCCGCGATCCAGCCGTGCGCCAGACGCGGGCAGGGCGGCGACGACGGCCTGCAGCGCGTCGGCGCGGCGCGCGAGCACGGTGACATCGGCGCCGAGCAGCGCGAGTTCGTGCGCGGTCGCGCGGCCGATGCCTTCGGATCCGCCGCAGACCAGCGCGTGCTTGCCAATGAGGTTCAGATCCATGCAAACACTCCGTTGCAGCGATAAGCAGGATTGTAGAGCGGAGCTTGCTCCGTTGCCTTCTGCAGTTGTAGAGCGGAGCTTGCTCCTCTGCTTACTTTGCCCCCAGAGCAGCGGAGCAAGCTCCGCTCTACAAAGCCGTCCGCTCTACAAAAGCCGTGCTCTGGCCAGCATCATCGAGGCGATTGCGTTGGCATCACGATCTTCCTGCTGCGACAGCGCGGCGGCAACGGCATGCATGTTTTCGGCAGGATGGTTCTGGTTGAGCTTGAACTTGAGTTCGATACGCTCCGCCACAAAACGAAAACCGATGATGCCGCGCAACTGCGAGACATGATCTTCGCGCCCGGGCTCGAACTGCCAGTCGCTGCCGACTGCCGCCTCGAAATGCGCGCTCAGGCGCGAGACCAGATCGGCCAGTGCGGATGGGTCGTCAAATGTTTCAAGCGAACCGTGCAGATGGGCGACGGCGTAATTCCAGGTCGGCACGCGCGCCGCCGCTTCCTTGTCCGGATACCAGCCGGGCGAGATGTAGGCGTGAGGGCCGTGCACGATCATCAACGCATCGCCACAATGGCGCGCCTGCGGGTTTGGCCTCGCCCAATGGCCTTCGATCAGCAGGTGGCCATCGTCGCGGCGATACAACACGGGCAAATGACTGGCGAATGGATGGCCGTCGGTGCCGCCGGTGACCAGCGTGACGAACGGATTGGATGCGATCAGCCCATCAAGCTGCGCAAGGTCGGTGTCGGCGTAATGGCGCGGCAGGTACATGCGGCAAAGTCAGGCGCGCGCGCCAAGCTGCTGCATCATCCGCGGCCGCAAGGACTCGTCGGAATCGCCCGTTGGCGGTGCCACTTCATCCAGGCTGAAACCGCGCGCGCGCGCGTCATCCTCGTCGAGCCCGTCAAAGGCCACGAACTCGGCATCCATCAACGCCGCGCGCGCGGTGTCTTCGCGGTCGTAACCGAGCGTGTTGCCGTCGCTGTCGAACACTTCCGCGGTCCCGCCCTCGCGCACGCCGAGCCGTGCCCAGACGATGGTGCGACCAAGGGTGGCCAGCCACCACTCGTGACGCATGACGTTCATGCGGTCACCATCGACGAAAGCCAGAGCAAGCCGCCCATTGCCAGCCCGAGCAGAATGGTCAAGAGCGACAACCGTGCGGGCGTGGCCAAGCCGCTGAGCGACCGATCCGGCGTGGCGCGATAACCACCACCCAGCAGCCACCACAACGCCGCTGGGCGAAGAAACGCACCGTCGCCAAGGCGCGCCTTGATCGCCGGATGCCGGTCGCGCACATGCACCAGCGTCAACGGCCAGAAGATCACGAACG
>JBBJNO010000182.1:0-1807 GCA_037720875.1 Luteimonas sp.
CGCGCTGGCCCTGGGCATCGCGCCGGCCACGTACCGCCTGGCCTTGCAGCATGCACTGCCGCACCGCGCCGATGGCACCGCCGATGTGGACGCATGGCGGGCCATGGGCGAGGCCGTGCAGGCGGTGGCGCGCTCCCTGCCCGCCGCCCGCCTGGCGCACCTGGCGCAGATCCGCGAAGCCTCATTGCACGGACAGCCGCTGCATGGACAACTCCTGCGGCCGTCGGACACGGCGAAGCGATCCACGGCATCCTTCCAGCCTGGGTCGCGGCCTCCTTGGCAAACACCCGCGTTGGGACTGTTGGCCGGACTCACGCTTGCGGCCCTGGTAGCGACGTTCTACCAGCCGCAGCCGGCGTTCGACGCCGATGGTGCGCCGCATATCCGCAGCGTGGCCTTGCCGCCGCCGGATCCGCCGGCATCGAGCTTCGATGCGCGCACCGCGCTGTTGAGCCATCGCGACCTGGACCTGTTGCTCGACGAACGCGGCGATGCGTCGTCGCGCGACCTCGATTTCCACGCCTGGCTGGCGGCGGAGTCGGCGGCGCGCGCGGAGACCGGCCTTGGCGATGCGGCCGTCGCAGGGTCCACTACGAATGTCGCCGCGATCCCGCTGGT
The DNA here is from genome assembly GCA_037720875.1 of Luteimonas sp. GTDB lineage: Bacteria > Pseudomonadota > Gammaproteobacteria > Xanthomonadales > Xanthomonadaceae > JALYOU01. The sequence goes on from JBBJNO010000182.1 coordinate 619, forward strand.
GGCGCAGGACGCCGCCACGGCATCGGATCTGCGCGATGCGCAATAACCGCCTCGCGCTGTGGGCGCTGCTGCTGTGCAGTGCCGGCGCGAGTCTCGCGTTGCCGCCGATGTTGCCGCCTGTGCAGCGCAGTGAGTGGCGGCGCCACGAGGCTAAGTTCAACGCGATGACAACGGCGCAACGTGCTGCCTTCGACCAGCGCATCGCGCAATGGGATGCGTTGCCCGAGCAGGTCCGCCGCGATCGCCGCGAACGCGCGCTGGCGTGGCACGCAATGCCGCCCGCAGAGCGCGCGCAGGTGGCCCTGGCGGCAATCGTGTATACGACGCTGCCGCCCGAGCAGCAGCAAGCGTTGCGGCGTCAGTTCGATGCGCTTGACGCGCGCGATCGCCATGGCTGGCTGCTGGGCCCGGTGCTCGGCGCGGACTATCCGAAGCTGCAATCGCTGCTGTCGTTCGTGCCGGCTGCCGAACAGCCGCGGCTGCTGCAGGTGTTGCGCGCGATGACGCCCGCCGAGCGTGCCGACCTGGGGATGCTGGCGCAACGCACGCCGCCGGAAGCGCGTGCCAGTTTGCGGCGCGCGTTGTTGTCGACCGCTGCGGGCAATCGCGCCGCGTGGCTGCGGATGCAGCTGGACCGATGACAGCACGGCCGACTGGGCCGACTGGATCGACGCCTTGCGATCGATCCATGCTCGATCGCAGGTGCGGTCAAGCGACCATCCAATGAATCATGCGCCTTTGTAGAGCGGAGCTTGCTCCGCTGCTTCTGATTTGCCTTGCCCTTGTAGAGCGGAGCAAGCTCCGCTCCACAGAGGCGGGTGCTGTCATTTTTTGCTTTTGCGAAAGGCGTCGCCTGCTCAGTAACTGTACGTTTCCTGCAGCACGCGCCGCGTGGCGCGGATCTGGTCGCCGAAGCGTTCGATGCCTTCGGCGCGCATGCGCGGCGCGTCCCGGTGCAGGTAATGATCCAGCGCGGCCTGGTCCAGCAGCCGGTACTGCACGCAGAACGAATGCGTGCCCGCGGTGGGGGGTGGATCGATGGCCTCGTACACGCGCGCGCCGACGAAACCGGGCAGCGCCAGCATCGCGCGCACGTGCGCGTCCAGCCAGGTGCGGTAGTCGTCGGCGATGATGGCATCGGCCTCGATGGCAACTTCGTAGATCACATAGTGGGTCATTGCAGGCTCTG
>JBBJNO010000182.1:1817-5568 GCA_037720875.1 Luteimonas sp.
ATCCGTTCGGGTTTACATCAATCCAGACGCAAGGCAATCCGGCTCACATCCACACCAGGCTGGACAACACAGTGAACACCGCGCCGGAACTCAACAGCACCACGTAGCAGATGCCGAGCCCCAGTGCGATGCTCAGGCCCGGCGCATCGCCCACGCCCCCGCGTGTCTCGGCAAGCTTTCCCAGCATGCGGTCGCGTACTTTCTCGACGTCGGCCACCGTGGTCGCGCTGTCGATCTCGCTGTTGTCGCCGTCGATCCTGACATCGCGATCGTCAAAGTTCACTGTCAGCTGAGCGATGAAGAACGTCACGAGGGTCAGGAACACGAACAGCCGCACCGGGCTGACATAACGCACGCGTCGCCCCGCGAAATACTCGCAGGTCAGGAACGCCGGCTTGGCGAACAACGGCCACAACGTGCGCGGCAACCGCGTGTCGAGGTTGAACACGCTGTCGAGGAAGTCGCCGATGATGCTGGAAAAATGCCCTGGAAAAATGCCGCACCAGGCCCTTGACCGGTTGCCCGCAGGCGTAGCAATGCTCGCCCAGCAGCGCCGCGCCGCAGTTCTCGCAGGCACGCGCCGCCAGCGCGGGGGCGGGCGGTGTGGGTGCGGCGTTGTCGCTGGCATCGCCGTTGTGATCGAGGATGGCGGTCATGGGTGGATCCCGGAAGCTCCCGTAAGATAGCGACTCATCGCGACCAGGCGCCAGCGCATCGACGTGGCGCGCCGCACTCCGCCCACGGTGGCCACACGCATGTCCCTCCCCACGCAAACGCGCCCGCGCTTCGGCCAGGAAGTGCGCACCAGCGCCACGCTGGCCGCGCCGCTGGTGATCGGGCATTTGTCGACCGGGCTGATCGGTTTCGTCGACAGCGTCATCGCCGGCCACCACGGCACAGCCACACTGGCCGCGGTGTCGGTCGGCACGGCGTTGTTCTGGTTGCCGATGATGATTCCGATGGGCACGTTGATGTCGTTGCCGGCATCCGTGTCGCAACTCGACGGCGCTGGCCGCCGCGGCGAGATCGCGCCGCTGTTCCGGCAGGCGTTGTGGTTGTCGGCGGCGCTGGGCGTGTTGTTGTTCGCGTTTCTCACGGTCATCGTGCACGCGCTGCAACCGATGGGCATTGCGGCGGAAATGCGCCCCGGCGCGATCGCGTTCCTGCACGGCATCCGCTGGGGCGTGCCGGCGCTGACGCTGTATTTCTGCATGCGTTATCTCAGCGACGGCCTGCACTGGACGCTGCCGACGATGCTGCTCGGTTTCGGCGGATTGCTGCTGCTGATCCCGCTGGGATATGGATTGACCTACGGCATGACGCTCGGCGGCCTGCACGTGCCGTCGCTCGGCGCGGGCGGGCTCGGCATCGCCTCGTCGATCATGATGTGGACGCAGGCGCTGGTGTTCGCGATCTATCTCTGGCGCGCGAAACGCTTCGCAAATTTGCATCTGTTCGCGCGCTTCGATCCGCCGCGCTGGCCGCCGATCCGCGACCTGCTCGCCACCGGATTGCCGATCGGGGTCACCGTGGCCATGGAAGGCAGCCTGTTCATCGCCACTGCGCTGCTGATCGGCCGCCTCGGCGGCGTGCCGGCCGCGGCGCACCAGATCGCGATCAATGTCGCCACCCTGTCTTTCATGATCCCGATGGGGCTGGCTGAAGCCACCACGGTGCGCGTCGGCCATGCGGTCGGACGCGGCGACCGCACCGGCATCCGCCGCGCCGCGTTCGCCGGCTACGCGATCATGCTCGGCACGCAAGCGTTGTCGGGCCTGCTGCTGCTGTTCGGCAACGAGCAGCTTGCGGCGTTGTACACGCGCGATGCGGCCGTCGCGTCGCTGGCCGCCACACTGTTGCTGTATGCCGCCGCGTTCCAGTTTCCCGACGGCATCCAGGTGCTGTCGGCCGGCGCGTTGCGCGGGCTCAAGGACACGCGCGTGCCGATGTTCCTGGCGGCGCTGGCCTACTGGGGCATCGGCATGCCGCTGGGCGCGGGGCTCGGGCTGGGCTTGGGGCTCGGCCCGCGCGGCATGTGGATCGGGTTGATCATCGGCCTGACCGCCGCCGCCGCGCTGCTGGGCGCCCGCTTCTTGCGCGCATCCCGCACGGCCCCCATGTCGTAGCTTCAATGTCAAAGCCAAGAACGACAAAAGGCGGTCCGTTCAACGCCGTCATCCCCAGCGCAAGCTGGGATCCATTCTTGATCTTCGCCTTTGAAGTAGAGAACTAAAGTCAAAATGGGTTCCAGCTTGCGCTGGAATGACGAGCAAGATCAGGACCTCATGCGTCATCGGTCGCTGTGACCTTTGCCGGATGCAATCCGCACCCGCCACGCCTACGCTGTCCACCATGCTTCACGGAGTCGCACCCCAATGAACGAAGTCCGCCGTCGCGGCCCCATCGCCCGTTTCTTCATCGGCATCTGGGATGCGATGAACTTCACCCGGCGCCTGTTCTTCAACCTGCTGTTCTTTTTCATCGTGTTCGTGATCCTGCTGGCGATCGGCGCGGATGACCGCGCGCGCCCGCTGCTCGATCGCACCACCCTGGTGATCGCGCCCGAGGGTCGCCTGGTGGAGCAGTACAGCAGCGACCCCGCCAGCCGCGCGCTGGCCCGGGCGTTCGGCGACAAGGAATCAGAGGAGGTACAACTGCGCGACCTGCTGCGCGGGATCGATGCCGCAGCAAAAGACAAGCGCGTCGAGCGCGTGCTGCTGCGCGTGGACGGGCTGCAACCGACCGGTTACGCCTCGCTGCGCGAAGTCGCCGCCGCGCTCGCGCGGTTACGCGCGTCCGGCAAGCAGGTGGTGTCGTTCGCCAACGCACTCGACCAGCACCAGTATCTGCTCGCGGCGCAGGCCAACGAGGTGTATCTCGACCCGATGGGCGGCATGGTGCTCGAGGGCCTGGACCGCTATCGCCAGTACTACCGCGAAGGATTGCAGGACAAGCTCGGCGTCGACGTGCACCTGTTCAAGGTCGGTGAATACAAATCCGCGGCCGAACCCTACGTGCTCGATGCCGCATCGCCCGCCGCCAAGGAGGCCGACCTGTTCTGGATGAACGACGTGTGGCAGCGCTACCTCGCCGACATCGCGAAAGTACGCAAGCTGACGCCGCAACAGCTGGCGGCCGGCATCGACACCATGCCCGAGGGCATCGCCGCCGCCGGTGGCGATCTCGCCCGCTACGCGCTGCAGCAGAAACTCATCGACGGCATGAAGACGCAGGAGCAGGTCGAGGACCTGCTCGCGCAGCGTGGCGTCGCCGACGAGGATGCCGAAGGTGGTTTCCGTCAGGTCGATCTCGAGGGCTATCTCAAACATGTCGATGGCGCCATCGCCGCCGCGGATCCGCGCCCGCAGGTGGCGGTGGTGGTGGCCGAAGGCGAGATCACCGGCGGCGAGCAACCGCCGGGCACCGTCGGCGGTGAATCGACCGCGGCCCTGCTGCGCGCCGCGCGCGACGACGAGAACGTCAAGGCGCTGGTGCTGCGCGTGGACTCGCCGGGCGGCGAGGTGTTCGCATCCGAACAGATCCGCCGCGAAGTCGCCGCGCTCAAGGCCGCAGGCAAGCCGGTGGTGGTGTCGATGGGCGACCTGGCCGCATCGGGCGGCTACTGGATCGCGATGAATGCCGATCGCATCTACGCCGATCCATCGACCATCACCGGTTCCATCGGCATCTTCGGCCTGATCCCCAATGTCACCCGCAGTCTCGACAAGATCGGCGTGCACACCGACGGCGT
>JBBJNO010000183.1:0-5497 GCA_037720875.1 Luteimonas sp.
GCGCAGCCACAGCGCGCCGCCGTCCTCGTAGGTGTGGCCGTGTGCGATCAGCTCGCGCACGGTGTCCTCGACCTTGTCGTCGGCATACAGCGACGACTCGAGGAAATACACGTCGAAGCCGACACCGAAGGCGGCGAGGTCGCCGTTCTGCTCGCGGCGCAGCGATGCCACGGCGAAGCGGCGGATCGCGTCGAGGTCGTCGGGGTCGCGTTCGCCGGTGACGGTGTGGTCCTCGAACGTCACCGTGTCGCCGCGCACGTAGGCGTTGGCAACGTCGTTGATGTAATCGCCGCGGTAGCCGTCCTGCGGCCAGCTGGCATCATCGGGACCGAGGCCTTTCACCCGTGCTTGCACGGATTTTGCAAGGTTGTCGATCTGCGCGCCGCCATCGTTGTAGTAATACTCGCGCGTCACCGCCCAGCCATTGGCATCGAGCACGCGCGCAAGGCAATCGCCGATGGCCGCCGCGCGGCCGTGGCCGACATGCAGCGGGCCGGTGGGATTGGCGGACACGAACTCCACGCCGACGCGCGTGCCGTTGCCGGACGTGTTTCGACCATAGTGATCGCCGCGCTGATGCACGCGCGCGATTTCCCGCGCATAGGAGCCGGGCGACAGGTGGAAGTTGATGAAGCCAGGGCCGGCGATCTCGACCCTGGCGATGTCATCCGAAACCGACATCGCATCGAGCAACTGTTGCGCCAGCGCACGCGGATTGGTGCGCGCGGCTTTCGCCAGCAGCATCGCGGCATTGCTGGCGAAGTCGCCGTGGCTGCGATCCTTGGGACGTTCGACGACGAAATCCGGCGACACCAGATCGGCCGGCAGGGTGCCGTCGTTGCGCAGGGTTTCGATGCCTTGGAGGATCAAGGCGCGGATGGGGGCTTTCACTGGTAACGCCTGGAAAATCGCGGAAAGGTGAATTTTAACCGACCCATCGCTTGCCCATGCCGGTCTGCGCCTTGAGCATCTCGCTGCGCAGGATGGCGTTGATCCGTGTCTGGTAGCCGCGGCCCTGCGCGCGCAACCATGCCAGTACATCGGCATCGATGCGCACCGTTGTCGATTGCTTGACCGGCTTGAAGTACGGATTGGGCACCGCGTTCTGCCAGAACGCCTCGGTCAGCGGCGGGATGTCCGAGTAGTCGATTTCGCTGTCGGGCAGCGCCGCGAGCGCAGCGAGTTCGCGCTTCTGGGCTGCCGTCAGCGGCGACCGATTCGCAGAATCCAGCCTGTAAGTCACCATCCGGGACTTAGTGGCTGCGGGCTTCTTTTTCTGCTTGCGCATAGCGTTCACGTTCTTTGCGGCTGGCTTTGCGGGCCGAGATGATACGGATGACGTCTTCGTCGGTCTCGTCTTCGTGAATGGTGTGCACCACAAGGGCAAGCTGCGTTGTGTCGATTCGGCCGAGCAATTGCCAACGCGTTTCCCCGCGTTCGACACGTTCCTGCGTGCTCAGCGCCAGAGGATCCATGAAAGCTTCCGCTGCATCCTCGAACGAAATGCCGTGCTTACGCCGGTTGCTGCTGGCCTTGCGTTCGTCCCATTCAAAGAGCATAGCAGCTGTTACTACAAATCTGTATGGATAAATGCCGAGACAAGGGACATGGCCGCAAAGCGATTCAAACCCACCCGCGCGCCGCAAGCGACACCGGCGGCCCATCCGCAATCACGAAGTGGTCGAGCAGCCGCACATCCAGCAACGCCAGCGCATGTTTCAGGCTGGCAGTGACCGCGCGATCCGCCGCGCTCGGCTCGGGATTACCGCTGGGATGGTTGTGGCCGACGATCACTGCGGCCGCGTTGTGCACCAGTGCGCGACGGACGACCTCGCGAGGATGCACTTCGGCGCCATCGATGCTGCCGCGGAACAATTCCTCGAAGGCCAATGCGCGATGGCGGGTGTCGAGGAACAGCGCGGCGAAGACTTCATGCGGTTGATGCCGCAGGCGCTGCGCGAAATAGCGGCCGGCGGCTTGCGGGTCGCTCAGGGCATCGCCGCGTTCCAGTTCGCTGGCGAGGTGACGGTTGCCCAGCTCCAGCGCGGCCACGATCGCGCATGCACGCGCCGGCCCGAGGCCAGGCAAGGTGGCGAGTTGCGCAGCGGACCGCTCCAGCAATGCGCGCAGCGGCCCATGCACGGCCAGCAACTCGCGCGCCGTCGCCACGGCATCGCGTCCGCGCAATCCGGAGCCGAGGAAGATCGCCAGCAGTTCCGCGTCCGACAGCGCTGCAGCGCCGCGGGCCAGCAGCTTCTCGCGGGGACGTTCGGTGGCGGGCCAGTCGCGGATGTGCATGCCCCAGCCTGTGCCCGCACGCACGTTCTGCCTGTCGGGGCGCGAACATGCATCGGGTAAGCTAAGCCCTGCATTCGGCGTAGGAAAACCCCGGCGTGGCCGCAGCGTTGCACGGACACAAACTGTTGCTCGGCGTCAGCGGCGGCATCGCCGCGTACAAGGCGATCGAGCTGGTGCGTCGTCTGCGCGAGGCCGATGCGGAGGTACGCGTGGTGATGACCGAGAACGCACAACGCTTCGTCACTCCACTGAGTTTCCAGGCCGTGTCCGGGCAGCTGGTGCGCACCACGTTGTGGGACGAAGCGGCCGAGGCGGCGATGGGGCATATCGAGCTGGCGCGCTGGGCGGACCGCATCATCATCGCGCCGGCCTCTGCCGACACCATCGCCAAGCTCGCGCATGGCTTCGCCGATGATTTGTTGACCACGTTGTGCCTGGCGACCATCGCACCGATCACGCTGGCGCCGGCGATGAACAACCGCATGTGGGCGCATCCGGCGACGCAGGCCAACCTCGCGACCTTGCGCGAGCGCGGCGTGCAACTCATCGGTCCAGACGACGGTGCGCAGGCCTGCGGTGAATTTGGCCCGGGGCGCTTGAGCGAGCCCGAAGTGATCGTTGCAGCGCTGGCCATGCAGATGCGGCAGGACGTGTGTCCTCCGACAGGCCGGGATGAGCGGCATGCGTAAATTGCTCGCGGGCCAACGCGTCATCGTCAGCGCCGGCCCGACCTACGAAGACCTGGATCCGGTGCGCTTCCTCGGCAACCGCAGCAGCGGCAAGATGGGCTTTGCCATCGCCGCCGCCGCCGCGCGACGCGACGCTGATGTGGTGCTGATCGCGGGCCCCGTGCAACTGCCGACGCCGGCCGCGGTGACACGCATCGACGTGCGTTCGGCGGCGCAGATGCGCGAGGCGGTGCTTGCGGCGTTGCCGGCCGATGTCTACATCGGCGCGGCTGCGGTGGCCGATTACACCCCGCGGCAGGTCAGCGGCGGCAAGATCAAGAAAACTGGTGAGACGTTGACGCTGGAATTGATGCGCACGCCCGACATCCTGGCCGACGTGGCGCTGCATGCCTTGCGGCCGCGGCTGGTGGTTGGCTTCGCCGCCGAAACCGAGGAGGTCGAGCGCCACGCGCGCGGCAAGCTCGAACGCAAGCGGCTCGACATGATCGCGGCCAATCGGGTCGGCATCGCCGGCAGCGGTTTCGAGAGCGACGACAATGCGCTGACGGTGTACTGGCCGCAGGGCGAACGCGCGCTGGGCCCAGCCTCCAAGCAGCAGGTCGCGGAAGCATTGCTCGACCTCGTCACGGAGCGCCTTCCCTCGTGAATCGCACGCCAGACCATCACCGGCTCGAGATCAAGCTGCTGGACCCGCGCTTCGGCGACACCTGGCCGTTACCGGCCTACGCCACCGAGGCCAGCGCCGGCCTCGACCTGCGTGCAGCGCTCGACGCGCCGCTGCTGCTGGAACCCGGCGACACCGCGCTGGTGTCCAGCGGCATCGCCATCCACCTGGCCGACCCGACCCTGTGCGCCGTGATCCTGCCGCGGTCGGGGCTGGGCCATCGGCATGGCATTGTGCTCGGCAACGGCACCGGCCTGATCGATGCCGATTACCAGGGGCCGCTGTTGATCAGTGTGTGGAATCGCGGCCGCGACGCCTTCACCATGCAGCCCGGGGACCGGATCGCGCAGCTGGTGGTGCTGCCGATCGTGCGCGCCGCGTTGCATGTGGTGGATACTTTTGCTGATAGCTCGCGTGGCGCCGGTGGCTTCGGCCACACCGGCGTGCGCTGACAGGGGATGACGATGACTGCTGCCAACACCACCCGCTTCAACATCAACGCCGGACCACTGCGGCCGGCACTGCCGTGGATCGCCGGATTGCTGGCACTGCTGTCGCTGTGGCTGTTGTGGTCGGGTTGGCAACAGATGCGCGAGCAATCAGGGCTGGACGCGCTCACGGCGCAGCGCGATCGCTCGGTGAGCGCGGTCAGCCAATACGTGGCGAGCGAAACCAAGCGCTTGCGCGTCAAGCTGGACGAGCCCGCAGTGCAGGCCGCGTTGCAGAGCGGCGATCTGGCGATGGCCGCCACGCGCCTGCGCGCTGGTTGGCCCGACGTGCAGGCCGTCGACATCATCCCCGCTGATTTGCAGGCCACGTACGCGGGACTGCCCAAATCAGGCTACGGCCGCATCGCCGTCGTCGAGGCCGCGCTGGCGGCCAACAAACCCGTGGCGCGTGTCGCGCGCGAAGGGGCCGCCACCCGTTTCGTCATCGCGGCGCCGGCGCAGGCCAATGCGCAAACGCTGGGCGTGGCCTATGTGCAATTCCCCTTGAAGGCCCTCACCGACGCGGTGATCGCGGGCGACGACAGCCACTACATCGCGCTGCGGCAGGGCCGTTACAACATCGTGGCGCATGGCGACATGGAGATCGCCGATGGCGCCGAAGTGCTCGCGGCCAAGGTGCCGGGCAGTGATTTCCGGGTGGTGGCGTCCACGCCCGATCGCCACCCCGGCCCGTTTGGCCTCGGCGCGATGGCGTGCCTGATCGCCGCCGGCGTGCTGGCGGCGCTCGCGTTCGCGGCATGGGCCGCCTGGCGCCGGCTGGATCCAGCGGCCGGCGCCTCCGTCCAAGCCGACGACGAGCCCACACTGGCGCAGGCCTTGCAGCAAACGCCGCTGCAGCGGGAAACCGTCACGCTCGACATCCAGGACGCGCCCAAGGCCGCGCCCGTCGCCATTGATCGCGGCATCTTCCGCGCCTACGACATTCGCGGCGTGGTCGGGCAAACGCTGGACGTCGGGGTCGCCGAACTGATCGGCCATGCCATCGGTTCGGCGCTGCAGGACAAGGGGCTGGTCGACATCGTGGTCGGCCGCGATGGCCGCCTGTCCGGGCCGGACATGGCCGGCGGCCTGATCGAAGGCCTGCGCCACGCCGGCTGCAACGTCATCGACATCGGCCTGGCGCCGACGCCGCTGGTCTATTTCGCCGCGTACCACCTGCGCACCGGCAGCGCGGTGGCCGTGACCGGCAGCCACAACCCGCCGGACTACAACGGCTTCAAGATCGTGGTCGGCGGCGAGACGCTGTCGGGCGACGCCATCAGCGATCTGTACGCGCGCATCGCCGACAACCGGCTGCGCACCGCCGCAACCCGGGGCACCCTGCAGCAGCGCGATGT
>JBBJNO010000184.1:0-5486 GCA_037720875.1 Luteimonas sp.
CCCGCGCCCACGAACCCGGCCATTTCACGCTTGCTGTAGGTCGTCTCGGTCGCCTCGGGCGCCGCCACCGTCGTGGGGTCGGCGGATTGCACCCGTGCGATCGTCCACACGCCGTTATCCATCGCGACTGCTCCCTTCAACGGCGGCAGCACCAACTCCCGCCACGTAATCCGCAGATCGCCGACTTGCGGGTCGAGTGGATTGATCGCGCTGCCGAGACCGTCGCCTTCCGGCTGGAATGTTGCGGAAAGATTGCCCGGTAACCCGGAAAAATCCGGACGGTAATCGCGCCATTGTCCGAGTGCGTTCAACACGCCGCCATCCAGTGGCTTGTGGTCGAGAAGGATTTCCGGCGCAATCCACTGGCGCCCCGACAACGGAAATTCCGCCGGATTGCCATGGCCCGCGGCAAATGTCTTCGAGTCGATGCGCTGGTGGCTCCAGACCTTGTCGTATTCCGAGCCGACTGTTCGCCACTGATACATCTCCACACGCCGCTCGAGCCCCAGTTGCAGAGTACTGACGCCGAACTCCGCATCCGCGACCGTCTTCGCTGCCTGCGGCAAGCCCTCGGGACCGGATTGCGCGACGCAAACACCGGCAAACAGCAGCGCCAGCAAACCCGACCACCACCTCATGCAACCAGCGCCCGCGCATGCAGGTCCGGGACTTCGTGCGTGGTGCCGTAGCGACCCTTGTCGTCGCGCGTGACTTGCGCCAGCGCACATCCCGGATCGTGGGTGAAAAACAGGTGCACGTTGCGGGCGAGCTTGTCGGCGAGGAAATCATTCTTCTCGTCGATCAGCAATTCGGCATTGCGGTCGTAACCCATCGTGATCGGCACATGCACCCACGGCCGGCCGGGGATGAGGTCGGCGCAGAACACGACGCCGCCGTGACCATAGCCATCGGAATGATCCGGGCCGACGATCTCCGAGAGCATCAATCCCGGCGTGTGGCCATCGCTGAAATGGAAGCGGACGGCGTCGCCGAGCGTGCGCGAATGCGTGCTGTCGATCAGCTCCAGGCGGCCGCTGGCTTCCAGCAAGTCCGGCAACTCCGCGATGAAGCTGGCGCGGTCGCGCGCGTGCGGGTTGCGCGCGCGATCCCAGCACGCGGCGCTGACCAGATACGTCGCATTGGGAAACAACAACTCCGGCGCCCTGCCCTGCTGCCACGGCGCGAGCAAACCGCCGGCATGATCGAAATGCAGGTGCGACAACACCACGACATCGACGTCCTCATGCTCGAATCCAGCGGCGTGCAGGGATTCGAGCAAGACATGGCGCTCCTCGACCACGCCATAACGCTCGCGCAACCTTGGCTCGAAGAACGCACCGATACCGGTCTCGAACAACACGGTCTTGCCGTTGAGCGGGCTCGCCAGCAACGCGCGACAGGCCAGCGGCACGCGGTTGTCATCATCGGGCGGCAGCCATTTGGCCCACATCGCGCGCGGCGCGTTGCCGAACATGGCGCCGCCGTCGAGTTTCTGGCTGTTGCCGAGGATGGACCAGAGTTTCATGGATCGAATCTACTGCCGAAGGGCTTAAACGGATGTTATGTGAAACGACACGGATGATGGGGCGTGAGAGGTTCTTGTAGAGGACGACGGCTTGGACGTGCGCACATCACTCATCCCGGACCGCCGAGAAATAAAACACGAACGCGCCTGCTTCCATCTTCCCGGCGCTGACGCGGATCGGCATCAATGCGCCGGCGGACGCAACGACGCCTTCACCGGCCACATCCGGCTCGGTGCCGGGCATGCGCAAACGGCTGCCGCGCCAGCCCTTGATGGTCAGTGTCGCGCGTTGGCCATCCGCAAGCCGCATCACGGTGTCCGCATCCTGCGGCAGAACGACATTGCGGCCGACCGTGTCATCCATCTCGTCCTGCTGCACGACGAACAATGGCTCACCATCGGCCTCGATCGAAAAACGCCAATCGGTGGTACGCAGCGAGCCATCGTTCTGCACGATGATCCGGTCCAGTTGCAGGCGCAGCTTGTCCGATTGAGGCGCGCGCGTGACTGGTGCCGGACTTTTCGTCGTTGTGGTTGCGCGATCGGCGACAGCCGGTTGCGCCGAATTCGCAACGCGACGCTTGTCGACCAGCGCCATGACATTGCCAATCAACGTGGTGATGGCGACGAGGAACACCACGGCTGCCGCCATCTTCGCGGGAAGTTGCGTGTACCAGGGCCGTTTGGGGTCGTCGTTCATGCAACTCTCTTGTAAAGCGGAGCTTGCTCCGCTGCTTCCTGTGACCTGGGAAGGACGGGCCAGTTCATCGTCAAAAGCAGCGGAGCGAGCGCCGCTCTACAGGGATGGCGTGTCCAACCTACCTGGGTATCTGCTCGACACGGGCTTTGCCAACCGGATTGCGAGGATCGCTGCCACCAGACAACACATCGGCCTGTTTGTCCCACGACACCGTCTGTAGATTGCCCCATCGCGATTCGCCCGCATTGATCGTGTGGCCCATCGCCTGCAACGCCGCGACCGTGGCTGCATCCAGCGCGCCGGGCTCGGCCGATACCGCATCCGGCATCCATTGATGGTGGAAACGCGGCAACGCGGCGACGGCCTGCGCACCCAGTCCTGCGTCGTAACCGAGGATCGCCAGCAGCACCTGCGTGATGATGCGGCTGCCACCGGCTGCGCCCATTGCGGCGACCCTGGTTTCGGACTCGATGAAACTCGGCGTCATCGAACTCAACATGCGTTTGCCGGGTTTCGGCGCATTCGCCTCGAAGCCCATCACCCCAAACGCATTGGGCGTGCCGGGTTTCAACGCGAAGTCGTCCATCTCGTTGTTGAGCAGCACGCCGGTGCCGGGGGGAATCAGGCCCGAGCCGTACAGCAGGTTGACCGTCTGCGTGGCCGCGACGCGGTTGCCGTCGGCATCGATGATCGAGAAATGGGTGGTTTCGTCATCTTCCAGCGGCGCCGGCTGGCCTGACAGCAACGCGCTGGGCGTCGCCTTGGCTGGGTGGATCGTCGCACGCAGGCCGGCCGCGTAATCGGCGCTGGTCAATCGTGTCGGTACCTTGACGAAATCCGGGTCGCCCAGATAGATGGTGCGGTCTCGGTACGCGCGGCGCATGGCCTCGACGATGAGGTGAGTGCGCTGCGGTGCATCGAGCTTGCCGAGATCCCAACCTTCCAGCACCTGCAGAATTTCGGCCAGCGCAATGCCGCCGGATGACGGCGGCGGCGCGGTCACGATGGTCCAGTCGCGATACTTGAACTTGACCGGATCGCGTTCTCGGACACGATAGCCGGACAACTCTTCCGCTCTCCAGAGGCCGCCTTCGGCCTTCACGCCTGCCAGTAGCTTGTTGGCGACCACGCCTCGATAAAACCCGTCAAAACCCTTGCTTGCCAGCAATTCCAGCGTCATCGCGAGATCGGGCTGCCGCAGCGTTTCGCCCTCCTCCAGCGTGTCGCCATCGGCAAGAAACACAGCGCGTGTTCCCGCATACCGCTCCATGACTTCGCGCCGGCTACCGTAGCCCTTGGCCAGGCGTGCGTAAACGGGAAATCCATTCCTGGCCAGGCGGATGGCCGGCGCGAGGCTGGTCTTCAGCGGCAGCTTTCCGTACTTGTCCGCCAGATGCACCAGTGCGGCGGGCAATCCGGGAATACCGGCCGACCACGGGCCGTTCTCGGCACGATCGCGATCGAGTTCGCCATTCTTGTCGAGATAGGCAGCGGGCGTGGCTGCGGCTGGCGCGGTTTCGCGCGCATCGATGAAGACGTCACGATTGTTTTTTGCATCGTGCAGCAGGAAAAACCCGCCACCGCCCAGGCCCGAACTGATCGGCTCGACCACCGAAAGCGCCGCCGACGTTGCGATCGCCGCATCGAAGGCGTTGCCGCCGGCGCGCAACATTTCAAACCCGGCATCGGTCGCCAGCGCATGCGCCGATGCAATGGCCGCGCCGGGCGGATGCTTCGAGGTTGCCCGGTTGGCGGCGGATGCCGGAAGCGCCAGCAACATCACCACCAACCACCAACCGGTCACCAGCCAATGCTTTCTCATGCGGATTCCTGTTCAAGCCGGCGTAGTTTCGCCAGCAAGTCATTGTTGGACTCTGGAAACGCGGGATTGGGATCGATGCATTCCACCGGGCACACCACCACGCATTGCGGCTCGTCGTAGTGGCCCACGCATTCGGTGCAGCGCGCCGGATCGATCACGTAGATGGTCTCGCCCTGCGCGATTGCCTGGTTGGGGCAGACCGGTTCGCAGACGTCGCAGTTGACACAGGTTTCGTTGATCTTGAGCGACATCCTAAGAACCTGCTTCCTCATTCCCGCGAAAGCGGGGATCCATGCCGGCAAGCTCCGCCTTCACGGGGGTGAAGATTTCCGCAACGGCGTGGCCGCGATACGCCACGCACGCAACCGTCATTTCGCTTCGACGAACACGTAGTCGACACCAGCCGTCGCCAACCCGGCCTTGACCCGCTCGGCATCCGCCGGCGTGCCGACATACACCACCTTCACGCCCTTCATCGCGTTCGGTTTGATCGGGGTGAATGCCGTGACGATCAGGTCGGCCATCTTGGCCGGCGAAGGCGAACCGAACACCAGCATGTTGCCTTCGATGATGCCGCGACCCACGTCATCCTCGACCTTTTCCAGCAACCGGTCGTACTCGGCGGCGAATTCCGGCGAGCTTTCGGCCGGCAGGAAATACGCGAACGGGCTGGCATTGACCCCGTCCATGTTGCGCTTGGCCACATCGACGATGTAAGCCTGCCATGCAGCCTTGTCGGTGGTGGTCGGCGCAGTGACGGCCGCAGCCTCGACTTCCTTCGGCGCCTCTTCCTTCTTGCAGGCCGAAAATGGCAGCGCGAGGCAGGCGACCAGAGACAGGCGTGTGAGAATCCGGCGTGTAGTGATGTTCATGTTGTCCCCAGTGTCTTGTCTTGCGATGTGCGCTGCCATTCGGCCTGCAACGCGTCGGCCACAGCCGGTGGCACGAAACCCGACACATCCCCGCCGAGGCGGGAGATTTCGCGTACCAGCGAAGAAGAAATGAAGCTGTATTGCTCGGCCGGCGTCAGGAACAGGGTCTCGACGTCGGGAATCAGGTGCCGGTTCATGCTGGCCAGCTGGAACTCGTACTCGAAGTCCGACACCGCGCGCAGGCCTCGGATCAACACGCCAGCGCCGAGATCACGGACGAAATGCGCCAGCAGCGAATTGAAGCCGAGCACCTCCACGTTGGCGAACGCGCTCACCGCATCGCGCGCAAGTTCGACGCGCGCCTGCAGCGGCAATGTCGGCCCCTTGCCGGCGCTTTCCGCCACGCCGACGATGAGCTTGTCGAACAGCGGCGCGGCGCGGTCGATCAGGTCGACGTGCCCGTTGGTGATCGGGTCGAAGGTGCCTGGATAAACCGCGATACGGGTGCGCGTCACGCTCATTCGGACACACTCATTCTGTAGGGGATTCGGTGTGGTCGCTGGAAGA
>JBBJNO010000185.1:0-5480 GCA_037720875.1 Luteimonas sp.
GCGTCGAGCACGGCATCGGAAATCTGGTCGGCAACCTTGTCCGGATGGCCTTCGGAGACCGATTCGGAGGTGAAGAGGTAGCTGGACATCGGGGCAGGCTCCTGTAAGGGACGTATCCCTTTATTCGGATGGAAAGATGGGTTGGCATGATACACGCCGGCTACGCGCTGCGCATAGTGCCGCGACGGTGTTTCAGGCGAGTTAAGCGGCGCATGGCATAACGGCTTTTGTCCCACGGGGACAACCTTCGGTTGTAGGAGCGCACCTGGGCGCGATGTGGCTCTCCCGGTAAGGCCCGTCGCGCCCGGGTGCGCTCCTACAGGTGTCGCTGCGTGTTCAGGGATTGGCTTTTGTAGAGCGGAGCTTGCTCCGCTCTACAGGAGCGACGACTTGTTCATCTTCACTAGAAACGCATGCAGCGTCAGCACCGGAAACGGCAACCGGCCCGACAGCACCAGCAGGTCCTTGTCGCCGCTGACCAAGGCCTGCGCTTTCCCGGCGACTCCAAGTTGCAGAAACGGGACATCGAACGGATCGCGGCAGTTCGGCATCGCCGGCGGGGGTTGCGGGATGCGTACGGTCTGCGCGTACGGCAGGTAGTCGGCCAGCAGTTCTTCTTGTTCGGCCATGGACAGTCGAAACTTCTGATAGCCCAGCACGCGCATCAGTTCCTGCGCGGTTGCGGTGCTGACCAGCGGCACGCAGTCGCCGCGCTGCCAGGCAAGGCGCAGGGCAGCACTTGCACCGCCTCCGAACACCAGCGCCGACAGCACCACGTTGGTATCCAGCACCACGCGGGGTGGTGCGCAGGGTAGTCGCGCTTTCGGCTTCATGCCTTGCGTGCAGGCTTCTTGGCGGTCTTGCGGGCCTTTTTGGCAACCGCTTTTTTCACCCGCGCCGGAGCGTATTGCGCGGCGGGTTCGGCGACCCGCCGTCGCGCCCATGTCACGGCAGCGTCGAGATCGGCCTGCGTCAGCGACAACTCGGCCAGCTTGGCGCGCACCGCATCGCCGCGCTGCAGGCGGACCGGCGTCAGGATGATCTGCCCTTCGCGCGTTTCCACATCGAAGTATTCCGTCGCACCCACGGCCTGCGTGGCAGCCTTGGGTAGCGTTAGTTGGTTCTTGGCGGTGAGTTTGGCGAGCATGGCGAGTTGGCAGGAAGTAAGGAATCCTTACTTTTCCACTCGTGCAACGGAACGTCAAGGCGGAATTCGGCAACTTTTGTCCCGCAGGGACTTCCTTCGGTCGTAGGAGCGCACCTGGGCGCGATGTGGCTCCACCGGTAACGCCTCATCGCGCCCATGGGGCGCTCCTACAAGAATCGAGGTGTGTCCGGGGATCGACTCTACAGGGATGACGACTTGGTCAGACCTTGCCTAGAGCGCCAGCACGTTGTCGATGTCGCCGGCGGCGAGCGCGTTCATGTAGCCCAGCACCAGCTCGCGGGTGCGGTAGCGGCCGAAGGCGGCTTCGTCGGCGGCGCGGACGATCGGGAAGGTGTCGAGGATGTAGTCGGCGTCGTCGCGGTCCAGGCCGTACAGGCGGAAGAACAAGGCGTCGAGTCGCGCCATGCGGTGACGGCGGTCTTCGGGGTCCCAGACGAACGGCGGGCCGTCGAAGCCGAGGTCGCGGGCGAACGGTGCCAAGTCGTGAGCGGTGTAGCTCAGGTGCAGCACCTCGCGGCGGATCAGGTCGGCGACGGTGCCGGGGCCGAGTGGTTCGGCGAAGCGCGTGGGAGCGATCAGCGGCAGTTGTTCAACCAAATAGAGGTTCAGGTTTTGTCCCTGCACCTTTTGCCTGCAAACAAAATCCAGAGCGAACGAATTCAAGTTCGCGAGCAGCAAGGTACATTGGCCTGCATCGTTCGATACAAGCATTGGCAGTGAGTTGCCATAACCTGCCAGCGGGCAGATGGACGCAATCATCGTGCGGACATTGGTCGGTGAAGTGACGTGCTTGAACGCCAGCGTCCAGCCACAGGCAATGAACTGATTTGGAACCTCAGCCGTAACCCACGCCTGCGGCAAGGGTAACCACGCGATGTCCGCATGCTGCGCGACGGTGGCCTGAAACGGCTGAGCCGGGCGATGAAGATTCTCGCTATTTATAACCACGCTAGCGGCACGATGGTCATACGCTTGCACCATCTTTCCTTCATACAGAGGGACGTAGTCATCACCACCGCATTTCCAGCGGTTAGTGGCGACCTTGTAACCTCCTTGCTCGGTGAGCCATGCCTCGGGCTTGAACAGTCCAGAGTCGCTCGTCATATGAAACATGTTGCGATAGCGCACCGGCCATAGTGCTTCCGCAGGTTGTGGCGGAGTTTGTCGTTGAGGTCTGCGATCGACGAGCACAGGGTTCTCGCGATAAACGCGAGTCGTTATGTCGGCGTCGCGCTGGCTACGGAAGATCGGCGCGGTTCCTGTGTTGGGATTGACCATTTCAAAGTCTGTTGGACCAAGCTCAATGATTCGTGCAGGTATGTCCTCGACTCGATGCAAGTAGAAAGCACAACGAGTGGCTACGAACGTGCGCGATGAGCCGCCAAATACTAGTGCGCAGAACTTTTGGCGGTCGTCCACGTCTTCAAAGAACTCCCCTCGGTTTTCGAAATCGAACAACGCGCCCAAGCGTCCGGTCGTGGACAAACTGCGGAAAAAATCGGCTGCGCCCTTGTCAGCGCTGATGCCGGACGGTACTAGAAGGGCAGTAATTCCATCTGCGCGGATTAGTGCCTGCGCTCGCTCAATAAAAAGGGAGTAAAGATTGATATCCCCTCCCGACAGAAGTGGGTAGTGACCGCTATCTCTCACAACGCGCCCTAAGCCTTCTGCGTGTCTTATGGCAAGTCGATAGTCCGCTGCGAGAGGGTCATCAGTCTCGAGTAGCGATTGGATCAGTTGTTTGCGATCGGAAGCGCGTGTCTGATTTGCAATATCGCTACGGCCGCGATCAGCAAACCACACAGTTTCTTTTAGTTTGATGCGATGCCACGGCGGATTGCCCAGCATCACATCGAAGCCGCCACGCGGATTGCCGGTTTCCAGTCCGCGCCATGCGGTGGGGAAGGCCAGTTCCCAGTGCAGGAACGTTTCCTGCGCCGCCAGCGCGCGGCACTCGTCCAGCAGCGCATTGATCGCGGCGACCTTGGGCGCGTCGTCGATGGTGTTACCGGTGGCGCCGTGCTGCAGCACGATCAGCAGGTTGTCGCCGAAGCGGCCGGACAGCAGGTCGGCCAGCGCCGCGTGCTTGTCTCTGCGCTGCTTGCGTGGTGCATCCAGCGGCGCGATCCAGCGCAGCGCCTGCCAGAAATCCAGCAGCCGCATCAGCGGCGCCAGCGTGTCCTGCGCGGCCTGCATCAGCGATTTGGAGAGTTGCACTTCGGCGATATCGACATCGGTCAATTCGCCGATGGCCTGCAACGATTCGGAGGCAATCCCGATCGTGGCCAGGTCGTTCTCGGCAAACAGGCCGCCGCGTCGGCGCAGCTCGCCGATCACCTCGCCCAGACGCTCGCCGCACAGCGCATCGCCGCAGCGCAGGTGATGGTCGAGGAACGACAGCGGCGCGCCGACGGTGAAGGTGTGCAGCCACAACGAGAGCTTGGCCAGCTCGACCGCCATCGGATTCTTGTCGGCGCCGTGGATCACGCGCTTGAGGATCATGCGGCGCACGATGTGGCGATCGTCGAGCTGGTTTTCGTCGATGGTCCAGCCGCCGTCGCGGGCATTGGCCAGCAGGCGGCTGCGGAGGTCGCGGATGCGCGCGGCCACCGGCGATTCGTAATGCCAGTCGGTCAACGCCGTGTTGACGTGGGTTGCGGCGCTGGCGATTTTCTCCAGCACCTGGTCGGCCAGGACATCGACCGCCGTCACCAGGAAGTGTCCGCTGCCCATGGCCGGGTCGCACAGCTTGAGCGACAGGATCGCGGCGGCCGGATCATCGGCTTCCAGCGCATGCCGACGCGTGTTGACGGGACCGTGCTCGGCGCGCAGGGCCGTGAAGCGTTGCTCGAACGCGGCCCATTGTTCGCCGATCAGCGGGGTCAGCGATTCGGCGATCAGCAGCTTCACCAGATCATCGTGCGTGTAATAGCTGCCGCTGGCCTTGCGCGCGAAGCTGGCCGGCTGCACCACCAGGTACTGCTGCGCATCCAGCGCCACGGCCTGTTCCAGCAGGCGCTCGTAGATCGAACCCAGGTGTTGCACCGAGAGGTCGCGGTAGTTGAGGCGGCGCAGATTGCCCTGTGCGTCGGCCTCGCGCGACAGCGCATCGACCAGCGGCGCCACCACCGCATCGCCCAGACCGATGCGAGCCAGCAGCGGTTCGCGGGATTCATCGAACAAACCGCCGTTGTAGGCCGGCAGGCCGAGGCTGGCATCGCCGTTGGCAATCGCGCGGAACAGGCCGCGCAGGTGTTGCCAGTAGCGGTCGATGCTGGCCGAGAACGCATCGTGGTTGTCGCTGCGCTGGGCGATATCGTCGCGGATGCGGCGCAATGAATAGTCGTCGTAACGCGCATCGCGCACCGGCAGCAGGTTGCGGTCTTCGGCGTACAGCACGAACAGCAGCCGGTACAGCAGGGTGAGCGCGGCACGCTTGAGTTGCTCGCGGTAGTCGCGCGCGTGCGGATCGCGTTGCGGGTCGGCGGCCGCCAACGCCAGGATCAGCTGCGGGAACACTTCGTCGAACACGCGCTGGCCGAGTGAGTCCGATACGCGGCTTTCCCAATGGCGGCTTTCGTCCAGGGCAATGCGGTGGAACGTGCGGCCTTCGCTGTCATCGGGCTGCGGCAGGAACGCCGGCGCGCGGAACAGCAGGTAGAACACCTTGAGGGCATGCGCGGTGTCGCCGACCGGCGCCGCCAGCAGGTCCGCGGTCAGGCCGGTGACGCCGAGCAGGTGGGCGAGGTCGATCTCGACGAATTCTTCCGAACGCGAACGCGCGCCCTGCCAGTACAACCGCCACTGGCGACCGTTGGTCAGGAAGCCCCACATCACGGCGCGGTCGGACGCGATCTCGGCCTGCGACAGATAGCGCAGCATCTGGCTGGACGGGGTGTCGATTTCCAGCCGGTTGCCGGCGTTGCCGCGGTCGAGCGGGCGCAGCCAGCGCTTGCTTTCGACGATGGCGCCGCCAAAGCGGAAGCGCCGATCCGGGCGCGGTTCGTCCAGCGCCGCCTGGCGGGCGTCGGCACCGGTGAACAGCAGCATGTCCGGAACATCGGCGCGACCGCGGGCGTTGGTTTGTTGCTGCGGCAGCAGATGCCAGCCGAGTGCCAGCAATACCGGCGTGATCAGTTCGGCTTCGGTCTGTGCTTCGTTGAGTTGGGTGTCGCCGCCGACGCGCGCATGGACGCGCTGCAACTCGGCGGTGAAGGCGGCGAACTGCGCTGGATCGACACCGAGCCACGCGGCGCTGCCGCGGATGCCTTGATCGAGGAAGTCTTGGGTAAACAGGGATCCGTGCATGAAC
>JBBJNO010000006.1:0-23022 GCA_037720875.1 Luteimonas sp.
CGCAACAACGACCGCGTCCGTATCAAGCGTGGCGGCTACACGATCATGGCGTTGTTCGCGGTCACCATCGCGCTGGCCGTCGGCTTCCACAGCTTCCTGCACTTGCCGCCGTTCCTGGGAATGATGGCCGGACTGGCGCTGCTGCAACTGTACGGGTGGTCGTTGCAACGCAGCGCACGCCTGCAGGAGGCCGCCGATTACGCCAGCGAAGGCGTGCCCGGCGAAATTGATGCGTTCGACAGTTACGAACAGGTCGCGCGCGCCGAATGGGACACGCTGCTGTTCTTCTTCGGCGTGATCATGTGCGTCGGCGCGCTGGGCTTTTGCGGCTATCTCACGCTGGCATCGGGCTACTTCTACGGCCAACTCGGCCCGACCACCGCCAATGTGCTGGTCGGCGTGCTGTCGGCGGTCCTCGACAACATCCCGGTGATGGTCGCGGTGCTGCAGATGAATCCGGACATGAGTACCGGGCAGTGGCTGCTGGTGACGCTGACGGCCGGGGTCGGCGGCAGCATGTTGTCGATCGGTTCCGCGGCGGGCGTGGCGCTGATGGGACAGGCGCGTGGCCAGTACACGTTCTTCAGCCACCTGAAGTGGACGTGGGCAATTGCGCTGGGTTACGCGGCCAGCGTCTTGATGCACCTGTGGATCAACGCGCGCTATTTCACCTGATCAATTCGGAGCTGCGCGCCCGCGCCGGGCGCCGAATCGCGCTGGCTATACTTCGACGATGAAAGAGCAATCCTCGATGGCGGAAGTCGTGCGCGTGGTGCTACCCGCGCGCGCGGTGCACGGCCTGTCGGAGTTTTTCCGTCTCGAAGCGGCCGGCGGCATCCTGCTGATCGCCGCGGCCGTGCTTGCGCTGCTGTGCGCCAATTCGCCGTTGGAAGAGTTCTACGACGGGTTTCGTGAGCTGCCTGTCGCGTTGCAGTTCGGTGCGCTGGAGATCGCCAAGCCGCTGCTGCTGTGGATCAACGATGGCCTGATGGCGATCTTCTTCCTGTTGGTGGCGCTGGAAATCAAGCGTGAGGTGTTGTCCGGACAGTTGTCGAACCGTGACCAATTGTTGTTGCCACTGGTATGCGCGGGCGCTGGTGTGGCCGTGCCCGCGGCGATCTTCTGGTTCGTCAATCGCGGCGATGCGCTGGCGATGCAGGGCTGGGCCACGCCCGCCGCCACCGACATCGCCTTTGCGCTGGGCATCCTGTCCTTGCTGGGATCGCGCGTGCCGGTGGCGATGAAATTGCTGCTGTCGACGATCGCGGTGGTGGATGATCTTGCCGCCATCGTCATCATCGCGATTTTCTACACCAGCGGCCTGTCGATGACGGCGTTGGGCTGGGCCGCCGCGGCCATCGCCGCGATGGCATTGCTCAACCGGCGCGGCGTCAGGGCATTGACGCCCTACCTGCTGCTCGGCGTCGTGGTCTGGATCTGCGTGCTCAAGTCCGGCGTGCATGCGACGCTGGCTGGCGTGGTGACCGGTTGCATGATCCCGCATGTCGGTCGCAACAATACGGTGGACGATGCGGTCGAGCACTCGCCGCTGGAAACACTCGAACACGCGCTGCATCCGTGGGTCGCGTACGCGATCCTGCCGGTGTTCGCCTTCGCCAATGCGGGGCTGTCGCTGGCTGAATTCGAGGTCGGCGATGTGTTGGCACCGTTGCCCATGGGTATCGCCCTGGGCCTGGTGCTGGGCAAGCCGGTTGGCATCGTCGGCGCCGCCTTGTTGGCGCGTGCCACCGGGCTTGCCCGTTTTCCGGACGGTATGGACAACCGCTCGATGATTGGGCTTGGCCTGCTGGCTGGCATCGGCTTCACCATGAGCCTGTTCATCGCCTCTCTGGCATTCGTCGACGATGGCGATCTTTACCAGAACGCGGTGCTGGGCGTGTTGGTCGCATCGGTGGTCGCGGCGATCGCGGGTTATGCGTGGCTGCGCATGACACTGCCGAAAACGACACAGGCGCGGCGCTGACGATGCGGCGCGCATTGGTCTTCGGCGCCAGCGGCCAGATCGGCGTGCCGCTGCTCGATCATCTCGACGACGCCGGCTGGCAGGTGTATGCGGTGTCGCGCAACCAGCGCAACGACACGCCGGGGCTGCATTGGCTGCGGGGCGACCTGGATCATGTCGAAGGCCTGCCGCGCGAAGTCGATACCATTTTCAGCCTCGGCCCGCTGGATCAGTTCGCGCGCTGGTATGGCGCATCGTCAATCGAAGCCGAGCGCGTCATCGCATTCGGTTCCACCAGCATCGAGGTCAAGCGCGGCTCGGCCGATGCCGAGGAGCGCGATGTGGCCGCGCGCCTGCGCCAGGGCGAACAGGGCGTGTTCGAGACGGCAGCCGAACGCAATGCGGCGGCGACGATCTTGCGGCCGACGCTGATCTACGGTTCTGCGCGTGATCGCACGCTGACGCGGATTGCCGATCTGGCTAAACGCTGGAACCGTTTCGTGTTGCCGCGCGGTGCGAACGGCCTGCGGCAACCGGTGCATGCACATGACCTGGCCGCCGCCGCATTCGCCGCCGACGCAGCGCGGGCAACGCACGGCAAGACATACGCATTGCCCGGCGGCGAAACCCTGCCGTACCGCGACATGGTGGCGCGCGTGCTGGCCACGCTGGACCCGCCGCCGCAACTGATCGAAGTGCCGTCGCCGCTGTTCAATGTCGCGCTGCTCGGTGCGAAAGCCGCGGGCTACGCGACCGGTCTTGGCGAGGCGGCGGTCAGGCGCATGCGCAGCGACCTGGTGTTCGATGCGCAACCGGCCATGCACGATTTCGGTTACGCGCCGCGGTCGTTCCGGCCGACGGCGGCCATGTTCGGGCCGTAGTGGAGGGTCGATCCTAGGCGCTGGGCAAGGGCCTGCTCTTTACCAGCGTACGCATCGCGATCAGCAACACGCCGCCCAGCACCATGGCGCCGCCGATCCACAATTTTGGGCCGGGATGATCGCCCCAGAAGACGATGCCAAGACCGATCGCCAGCACCGGTGTCAGCAGCAGGTAGGGCGTCACGCGCGCGACGGGATGGCGTTGCACCAGCACGTAGTACAAGCCGTGTCCCAGCAATGAGGCGACCAGCGCCGAGTACAACGCGCCGCCCCAGCCAATCCAGCTTGCCGCGCGCAAGGCCGCGAAACTGCCGGGTTCCAGCAGTGCGCTCAGCGCCAGCAACGGCAATACGCTCAGGATCGCGGTCCAGCCTTGCTGGCTGACCATGCTCAACCCGGTCAGCCGCCGCATCAGTACCGTGCCGATGGCAATGAACAAGGCCGACACCAGCATCAACACCAGCGACACGGGGCGATCCAGCACCAGCGGATCGAAGCCGAGCACCAGCACGCCGGTAAAACTCAACGCGATGGCGAGTCCGGTACGCCAGCCGAAGCGTTCGCCCAGCCACCACCACGCCAGCAGCGCGGACATCGGCACGTAGCTCTGCATGACGATGGCCGGCGACGACAGATCGCCGGCCAGGTGCAGCGCCCAGAAACTCAAGCCGAAATGCAGCACGCCGACGCATAGCGCCACGGCGATCAGCAAGGGCCACTGTCCACGCGCCGGCCGCTTGACGAAGGCAGCCAGGAGGATGGCGAGCATCGACAGGCGCACCGCGGTGAACAGCAGCGGCGGGATTTCCTGCAATGCGAACGCGGAGGTCAGGAAGTTGCCGGACCAGGCGAGGCAGATGATCAGGACTAGGACGAGGTCGCGGATGGGCACGGGGAAGTCGTCGAGAGGTGCATGGGGGATATGGCCTGGCTTGTTCTTTTGCTCGTCATTCCCGCGCAGGCGGGAACCCATGCCCGAAAGTTTTCAAAGCTCGAGGATTGTTTTTGTCGTCGGCGTTACGCGCATGGATGCCCGTCTGTGCGGAAATGACGAGCTAATTCAATAGCGCCATCCCAACCTGCGGTACAACTTCGCCATGATCCACGCAGGGCCGATCAGCAGATAGGTCAGATCGGTCAAAAAACTCGGCTTTTTCCCCTCGATCCTGTGACCGACGAACTGCGCGATCCACGCGACCGCGAACACGCCGATGGCCAGGTACAACAATTGCTGCGCGCCGAGCAGGTCGTACAGCCAGCGCGTCAGCCACGCCAGCACCACCAGCAGCGCGAGCATCCCGTAGCCGAGCGGCCGCGATGCGCGGTAATAGAACATCCACGCGAAGAACATCGCCAGACCCGCCCACAAGCCCGGGCGGAACCAGCTGCCGATCACCGGGATACACCACAACAACGCGATCACGCTCCACAGGATCGCCGGCACCGCAAAGATGTGGACCCACTGGTTGGCGTCGTTCTGGTGGTCGCTGGAATAGCTTGCGAACCAGCGATCGATGGGGCGGTCTGCGATGTCGTTGGCGGCATTCATGAGCGATATTCCCGTAATCAGCCAGACGCAATGGAACCTGTAGAGCGGAGCTTGCTCCGCTGGGCCGGTCGCCGTCCAGCCACGAAAACCGTAGCCTGGGTTGAGCGCCGGGTTTTCAATCGACGGAAAGGCCCGCAAGCCGCTGCAGCGCTTCCGCATATTTCGCGCGGGTACGCTCGATGACCTCGGCAGGCAATCCAGGCCCTGGCGCGGTCTTGTTCCAGTCCAGCGTTTCCAGGTAATCGCGCACGAACTGCTTGTCGTAGCTCGGCGGGCTGCTGCCGACCTGGTACTGATCCGCAGGCCAGTAGCGTGACGAATCCGGCGTCAACATTTCATCCATCACATACAGGCGGCCGTCGGCATCGGTGCCGAACTCGAACTTGGTGTCGGCCAGGATGATGCCGCGTTGCGCCGCGTAGTCGGCCGCGTATTGATAGATCCGCAACGTCGCATCGCGCACCTGCTCGGCAAGCTCCGCGCCGACGGTCGCGACCATGGTGTCGAAGTCGATGTTCTCGTCGTGGTCGCCCACGGCGGCCTTGGTGGATGGCGTGAAAATCGGCTGCGGAAGTTGCGCAGCCTGCTGCAGGCCATTGGGCAACGCGATGCCACTGATGCGCCCGGTGCGCTGGTAATCCTTCCAGCCGCTGCCGATGACGTAGCCGCGCGCGATGGCCTCGACCGGCACCGGTTTCAACTTCCTGGTCACCACCGCGCGCCTGGCATACAAGGCGGGATCGACGCCGTCGGGCAGCACTGAAGCGACATCGATCCCGGTCAGGTGGTTCGGCATGACGTGCGCGGTCTTGTCGAACCAGAAGTTGCTGATCTGGCACAGCATCTCGCCCTTGCCGGGGATCGGGTCGGGCAGCACCACGTCGAATGCGCTCAGCCGATCGGACGCCACGATCAACAGCGTTTCGTTGCCGAGGTCGAACACATCGCGCACCTTGCCGCGATGGCGCAGCGTCAGGCCGGGCAGGTCGGATTGCAGCAGGGTGGTGGCCATGCGGGGTGTTGGGGGGTGTTGGAATCAGGGCGGGGTAGTGTAAGGCGGGGTGGGGAGTGGGGAGACGGTAACGGCATATCGCGACAAGGGTTGCGCTTGCTCGTCATTCCCGCGCAGGCGAGAACCCATGCCCGCACATTGTCAGATCGCGAAGGTGTGCTTTTCGTCTGCATTCCCGCAGGCAGCGCTTTCAACGGCGAAGCTGGTGATTTAATGAGATCGTGCAGATTGCGGTGTCGTCACGAAAGACACTGGATTCCCGCCTGCGCGGGAATGACGAGCTAAAGCAAGAGCAAAATGGATCCCAGCGTTCGCTGGGATGACGAGCAGAGCGAATCAGCCTTTGCCGACTCTCGACTCTCGACTCCCATCCCGCCACAGGTACACTCGCCCCCATGAAACGCTGGTACGGAAAACTGCTCGGCTTCTTCGCAGGCGCGGCGCTGCTGCGGGTCAACCCATTGCTGGGCGCACTCGTGGGCTTGCTGGTCGGCCACGCGTTCGACACCGACTGGTTCAAGCTGCGCCGCGACAATCCCTACGCCGTGCTGGGCCTGACCGAGGACGCCAGCGATGCGGACGTGGATCTCGCGTATCGCCGCCTCATCAGTCAATACCATCCCGACAAACTGGTCGATGTGGCCGACGAATTGCGCAAGCAGGCCGATGTAAAGGCGCGCGAGATCAACATCGCCTATGACCGCATCAAGACCTTGCGCAAGCAGCGCCAGAACTGACGCCGCACTTTATTTTGTAGAGCGGAGCCCTGCTACCTGATCAGTACCGGTAACTCGCGGTCAGGCGGAAGCTGTTGAAGTCGTCGTCGTTGCGGCGGAAATCGGTGCCGTTGGCGTTGGCCAGCACGAACGGGCTGGTTGCGGGGAACTCCTCGATGCGGGTGGCCATAGCATGGACACGGAATCACGGGCTGCCAGCGCGTGGCTCGCCCGCTATCAGGGTCGACTACGGACGATGTGCTGGGTTTGGATGCACGCAGTGACCGCGAGGAAAATACCCGCATGCTCCTGAACGTATCCGGCCCTGGGGTTAGAATCGACCGCGACGATGTCGCGGTTCGGCATCCATCGACGGATCGCAGCGCCATGGCTTCATGCGTCATCGCCCCCTCCATCCTCTCGGCCAACTTCGCGAAACTCGGCGAGGAAGTCGACAACGTGCTCGCGGCCGGCGCGGACTGGGTGCACTTCGACGTGATGGACAACCATTACGTGCCCAACCTGACCATCGGCCCGCTGGTGTGCGAAGCGCTGCGGAAACACGGCGTGACCGCGCCGATCGATGTGCACTTGATGATCGAACCGGTGGATCGCATCGTCCCCGATTTCGCCAGGGCGGGCGCGTCGATGATCAGCTTCCATCCCGAAGCCAGCGCGCACGTGCATCGCACCGTGCAGCTGATCAAATCGCACGGTTGCCAGGCCGGGTTGGTGCTGAATCCGGCGACGCCGCTCGAAGTGCTGGACTACGTGCTCGACGAGCTCGACATGGTGCTGCTGATGTCGGTGAATCCCGGCTTTGGCGGGCAGAGCTTCATTGCGTCGGCGCTGGACAAACTGCGCCGCGTGCGCGAACGCATCGAGCGCAGCGGCAAGGCGATCCGCCTGGAGATCGACGGTGGCGTCAAACCCGACAACATCGGCGCGATCGCGGCGGCGGGCGCGGATACCTTCGTCGCGGGTTCGGCGATCTTTGGCCAGCCCGATTACGCCGATGTAATCCGCCGCATGCGCGAGGCGGTAGCGGCTGCATCGTAGGGCGGGTTTTAACCCGCCGCCTGGAAACGCATCAACGACAGGCGGGTCAAGCATCGTAGGGCGGGTTTTAACCCGCCGCTTGGAAACGCATCAACGACAGGCGGGTCAAGACCCGCCCTACGCTTCACAAAAACTTCTTGCCGCATTGCTAGCCTGATCCCATGAACGCAGCACCGCAATTGCGCTGGCGCCTGATCCTCAACGGCAAATCCGCCGGCGACGAACCCCTGCGTGCCGCGGTCATGGCGATGCGCGATCGCGGCATACGCCTGAGCGTGCGCGTTTCCTGGGAAGGCGGGGATGCGGAACGCTATGTCACCGAAGCGCTCGCCGATGGCGTCGATACCCTCATCGCTGTTGGCGGCGACGGCACGTTGAGCGACGTGGCGACCACGCTGGCACACCGCGATGAATCCGCCGACGCATTGCCGGCGCTCGGCCTGGTGCCTTTGGGCACCGCCAATGATTTCGCCTGTGCCGCAGAGATTCCGATGGCCGTCCTCGACGCCTTCGAGTTGATCCACGCGAATGCCGCGCAGCCGATCGATCTGCTCAGACTCGACGCCAACGACGAGATCCATTGGGCCGCCAACCTCGCCAGTGGCGGCTTCGGTACGCAGGTCACCGTCGAGACCAGCGACGGCCTGAAGAAAATACTGGGCGGCCTCGCCTACCTGATCACCGGCATGAGCAAACTCGGCCGCATCGATCCGGTGCAGGCACGCATCACCGGTCCCGATTTCGCCTGGGAAGGCGGCTTCATCGCGCTCGGTATCGGCAACGGCAAACTGGCCGGCGGCGGACAGGCGCTGTGTCCCGATGCGGTCATCGACGACGGCCTGCTCGATTGCACCATCGTGCCCGGGCTCGACGGCGAGATCGGCGCGACCATCGGCACGCTGATCACTGAAGGCAAGGCGGCGGCGCTGGATCGGGTCGCGGTGCGGCAACAGCTGCGCTGGGTCGCGATCGATACGCTCGAGCCGCTCACGTTGAATCTTGACGGCGAACCGGTTGAGTCCACGCGCTTCCGCATCGATTGCGTGCCGCATCGCGTGCGCATGCACTTGCCGGCGGGATGCCCGCTGCTTGGCACGCCGGGCACGCCACGAGCGGCATTGGAGACTGCGGATCCTGCCGACCCCATGCCCGCGTGACGAACCCCTGTAGGAGCGCACCCGGGCGTGATGAGGCGTTACCGGTAGAGCCATCGCGCCCAGGTGCGCTCCTACAGGGGCAGGGCGCTGAACACGGGACGCGTCATCGCACGCGTCTGGCGAAGCCGCTACAGTATTCCCACGATGCTTCGGACGAACCCGCATTCCCTGTTTCTTGCCGACATGTTCGCCGACGTGGGTTGGCGATGGTGGCCGCTGGCTGTCGTCGTCCCTGTCCGCTCGTCCTCGAAGGTAATGTCGCGTGATCTCGCAAGAACGCTTCCAGCAACACGCCGCTGACGGCCACACCCGCATCCCCGTGGTCCGCGAGGTGCTGTCGGACCTCGACACGCCGCTGTCGGTCTATCTCAAGCTCGCCGACGGCCCGCACACGTATCTGTTTGAATCGGTCGAGGGCGGCGAACGCTTCGGCCGCTATTCGATCATCGGCCTGCCGGCGCGGCGCGTGTATGCGTTCGCCGGGCACACGCTGTACGTCACCGAGCACGGCGAGCTGGTGGAAACGCGCCAGGTTGCCGATCCGTTCGCGGAAGTCGAAGCGTTGCGCGTCGCGCATTCGGTGCCGAAGCTAGAGGGGTTGCCCGGTTTTACCGGCGGACTGGTCGGCTGGTTCGGCTTCGAGTGCATCGGTTATATCGAGCCGCGCCTGGCCGGCGGCGACGGCGTGTCCGACCAAAAGCGCGATGAGCTCGGCACGCCCGACATCCTGTTGATGCTGTCGGAAGAGCTCGCGGTCTTCGACAACCTCAAGGGTCGTCTGTACCTGATCGTGCACGCCGATCCGCGCGAACCGCAGGCGTGGGCACGCGCCAACCGCCGGCTCGACGAACTCTCGCATCGCCTGCGGCATGCGGGCGCGGGCTATCCGGAAACGCTCGACCCACAGGGACTGGAAGAAACCGATTTCGTCTCCGGGTTCACCCGCGAAGGCTTCATCGCGGCGGTTGAAAAATCAAAGGAATATATCCGCGCCGGCGACATCTTCCAGGTGGTGCTGTCGCAGCGCCTGAGCGTGCCGTTCCGCGCGCGTCCGGTGGATGTGTACCGCGCGCTGCGTGCGTTGAACCCATCGCCGTACATGTATTTCCTCGATGTCGGCGGCATGCAGGTGGTGGGTTCGTCGCCGGAAATTCTGGTGCGGCAGCAGGGGCGCGACATCACGGTGCGCCCGATCGCGGGCACGCGGCCGCGCGGCAGGACGGTGGAAGAGGACAACCGGCTCGAGGCCGAATTGCTGGCCGATCCGAAGGAACGCGCCGAGCACCTGATGCTGATCGACCTGGGCCGAAACGATGTCGGCCGTGTCGCCGAGGCGGGCTCGGTCCAGGTCGGCGAGCAGTTCGTCATCGAACGCTACAGCCACGTCATGCACATCGTCAGCGAAGTCACCGGTACGCTGAAGGCAGGCATGAGTTATGCCGACGTGCTGCGCGCCACGTTCCCGGCCGGCACCGTCAGCGGCGCGCCCAAGATCCGCGCGCTGGAAGTGATCCGCGAACTGGAACCGATCAAGCGCAACGTCTATTCCGGCGCGGTCGGCTACATCGGCTGGCACGGCGATGCCGACACCGCCATCGCCATCCGCACCGCCGTCATCCAGGACGGTCGCCTGCACGTGCAGGCCGGTGCGGGCATCGTCTACGACTCCGATCCGGAGAAGGAATGGGAGGAAACGATGAACAAGGGCAGGGCGTTGTTCCGGGCGGTGGCGGAGGCGGCGCGCGGTTTGGCGTGAGCGTGCTCACAGTTGCTGAATCGTCCAGTCAACAGTCAACGCTGCGTTCACGCGGGGCTTCTTCAAATCGGCACACCGGACGGCTGTACAACCAGCACAGGAACACGCAATGCAGGTTCTAGACGGCAGCACCGTGCGCAAGCGCTTCTCGCTGGGCGGGCATCCGCAGGTCATCGAGATGATGTGCCCGCATTGCCTCAAGCACGCCACGTTTACGATCAAGGGCTGGAGCGAGCACGCCGGGCAGGTCGCCGCGTCCGATACGCCTTGCCCAAGTTGCGGCATCGGCGTGTTGTTCCTGAACCTGCTGGATCGTCGCGACTCGCCGGGCAAATCGACGCTGTACGCGCACCCCGACCCGGTCGGGCGCACCGTGATGCACGGCGCCGAGCACCTGCGCAATCTGTCTGCGCCGCTGGGTCGCACTTACGACTCGGCCTTGAAGCACTACAACCATGGCGATTGGGGCACGACGGCCCTGACGGTACGCCACCTGCTGGAGGGCCTGGTCACGCGCCTGCTGACCGACACCCATCCAGGCGCGCCCCTGACCGCCCAGCTGGAAATGCTGACCAAGGGCGTGGACCTGTCCGCACCGTTGCACGACATTGCAGATTTCCTGGCGCCGGACGGCATCTTCGGCCGTCAGTTTCACGACGAGACCGGCATCGATCAGGCCACGGCGGAGCAGCTGCTGGAGCTGGCCGAGCAAGTGGTGGCCTATCTGGTGGTACTGCCGGGCACCATGACCGAACTCAAGAGCCGTATCGCCACGGCGCCCGTGCCGCTGCGTCGAGGCATCACGGCCGCCTGAAGTTAATAGAAGCAACGCGTTCGCCAGCGACGACTACCGCTTCGTCAGCGATGCCGCCCGCCCCGCGACGGCAACTGGCGCGACCGCGGGCCGACACCGCCATCGCCATCCGCATCGCCATCATCCATGACGGCCGACTGCACGTGCAGGCCGGCGCGGGCATCGTTTGTGACTCCGATCCGGAGAAGGATACGACACCACACCTATTCCGCACTGCTTCGTATTGCTCAAGGGCGCAATTAAAGTCCTCGCTCGCATCGTCGCTTCTTATGGTCTTAAAACCGAGTGACGGCCGGACCTCCTGCTGGGTGCACCTAAGTCAAGGGGACTGCAGCGGATTGCCTTTTGGGTCGGCAGTCGCAGCTTGTGAGACCTCTGCGCTTATCATAGTCTTGCGGTATTTGCGGTCGAGGTGGGACGATGGGGACTGCACGCACGCTGATAAGGCACCCTGTAGCGGAAGCTTCAGCCGGTCCTGAGCGACTGTCGCTGCAGAATGTCGCTGCTCAGGGGGGGCTGGATGCGGCACCCCGGGCCTATCGATTTGTCGATCTATTCGCGGGCTTAGGCGGCTTCCATCTTGCTCTCAGCCGGCTCGGTGGCCACTGCGTGTTCGCTGCAGAATGGCAAAATCATCTCCGGGACCTATACGAAATAAATTTTGGCTTGCGACCCGAAGGCGACATCAGGTCAGTGGCACCCGAGGACGTACCTGCGCATGATGTATTAGCGGCGGGATTTCCATGCCAGCCGTTTTCTAAAGCTGGGGAGCAACTCGGTTTTGAATGCACAGAGCAGGGAAACTTGTTTTTTAATGTGGCGGCAATCTTAAAAGCCAAAAGACCCCAATACTTCATCTTAGAAAACGTTCCGAACCTCCTCAAGCATGACAACGGTCGAACCTGGGAAGAGATTCAAAAGATTCTCGGGAAGCCAGGCCTTGGCTACAATATCGCAGCGAAGAAGCTTTCTCCGCACAGCTTTGGCATCCCTCAGATTCGGGAGCGTGTCTACATCGTCGGCTCCCTAACCGCGCTGGATCAACTAGTTTGGCCAGCGTGCACTCACCTTGAGACATCTATTGAGACAGTGCTGGATGACGCGCCAGCCCACGCACGACAGCTTCCTGAGCATGTTCGAGAGTGCTTGAATGTCTGGAATGACTTTCTCCGCCGATGCCCAAAGAATGTTGAACTGCCTTCCTTCCCGCTTTGGTCTATGGAATGGGGTGCGACATATCCGTTCGAGACGGAGGCTCCTTACGCTCTCAGGAAGCGATTCGGTGTACGCGGATTGTTGGGGATGAAAGGAAGTCACGGCCGCAAACTTGGACACCTTCGCACTCTTGACGCTCGATGGAATGCACTACCAAGTCATGCGCGCACCGAGGAATACAAATTTCCAAAGTGGAAGATAGATTTCATCAGACAGAATCGTAAATTCTATACGGACAATAAGACGTGGATAGACCCTTGGCTTCCATCAATACTTAAGTTCGCATCAAGTCATCAAAAATTTGAATGGAATGTCAAAGGCGGGACACGGGACCTCTGGCAGTACGTACTTCAGTTTCGGGCGTCTGGAGTTAGAGTAAAGAGGAGGAGCACTGCACCTAGCCTCATTGCGATGACGGATACCCAAGTCCCGATCATCGGTTGGCAAAAGCGTTATATGACGCCACAAGAATGTGCAAGATTGCAGAGCCTGACCGGTCTAAAGAAATTGCCAGAAACGACAACGAAAGCTTTCCACGCGCTAGGAAATGCTGTTAACGCTGATGTCGTAGAAAGAATTGCTGCTGCTCTCATGCAAGTAGATATCTCGCCAGAGATTTTGCCAACCATCCATCCGAGCCAAATGGCAGTGGCAAAGCAAGGATAGAGAATGGATTCGTTGTCTGTAAATATCCGCCCCGAAGTAACGATTCTATCGGTTCTGAAACATCTCAACTATCGCCCGTGGTTCGCGTTAGCTGAGTTTGTAGACAACTCTATCGAGAGCTTTTTTAAGCATCGCGACAGCATTCGGTCCGTTGACGGTGCCAAGACGAAGCTCAAGGTTTGGATCGAGATAGATACGGATGGCCCAGGTCGGATTGTCGTTCGTGACAATGCGGCGGGGATTTCTGCGGCAGAGTTCCCCCGCGCATTTCGAGCAGCTGAAGTTCCTTTGGATCGAAGTGGGCTGTCCGAATTCGGAATGGGGATGAAAAGCGCCGCATGCTGGTTCGCAGAATCTTGGACGGTGCGCACGAAAGCGCTCCACGAATCTGTCGAACGAGTGATCATCTTCGATATAGATGAAATTGTGAGCCGAAAGAGCGACGTATTGCCTGTTGCTGAGCGTCTGGTTGGTTCAGCTGCCCATTACACAGAAATTACCCTTGCAGGCCTACACCATCCGCCCAAAGGTGGTGCTATACGCCGGATTAAAGAACACCTGGCCAGCATCTATAGAGTCTTTTTGCGGGACGGCGATCTAGAAATAAGCTTTAAGGGTGAATTGCTCGAGTTTCATGATCCAAAGATTCTTGTGGCGCCGTTCTATCGCGAACCTACAGAAGCCGAGAAAACATGGAAGAAGGAAATAAATCTCGACTTCGGAGAAGGGCAAAAGGTAAAAGGATTTGCAGCCCTTCGGGAGACTGCTTCCACCCCATATGCTGGATTTGCTCTCTTCCGACGCCAGCGATTGATTGAGGGTAGCGCAGACGAGACGTACCGGCCTATCCAAATCTTCGGTAACTCCAACAGCTACAGATTTCAACGTCTCTTTGGCGAGTTACACCTCGACGGATTTGAAGTCAGCCATACGAAAGACGGATTTCGCTGGGAGCAGTACGAGGAAGAGTTCTTGCAGTTGCTAAAGGAAGAGCTTGAGGCTAAACCGATGAACCTCTTGGATCAGGCGGAGGGTCATAGGGTAAGAGTTAACAAAAAGGCTATCGAAAGCAAGGCACGGACTGTTACTGAATCAGTCGCTGCTGACGTAGCAAATGAAGTTCCGCCGCTGATAGATCGCGAAGCCGAGAACCCCCATGAAGCGGGACCACTACCCCTAGACGTTCCACCGTCGACGTATGAGGTCGGTTCTAAGACAGTGCTTTTGGACTGTGCGAAGCAGAAGTGGGAGGTTTGCATACGAACGACCGTAGACCCGGCTGAAGGGGACTGGCTACGCATAGCAGAACGCTATGTTCGTCATCAGGAGAATGGGGAGCGTTTTAGATGCGTCACTATTGACGTATCACTAGCACATCCATTTGTTACTGAATTTCTCGGGGCTAATAGCGAGAACATCGAACTAATAGTGCGCATGGCTGCGGGAGTAGCTTTGTCGCTTCTGATGGCCGAGGACGCTACGGGTACGTCGCCTAATTTTGCGCTGCATTACCTCAACATCTTGCTACGGGATGCGCTCACGCGCGCTTAATTATGGCCACAGTCGAAATTCTCAATGCAGTGCGCCCCGACCTACGCTGGACTCCAGTCGAAGGTTCCGATTCGATTGCCTTTCGCGAGAGGAAGGCCTTTGAGATTAAGAATGCCGAAGAACTAGAGCGAGTACTTTTTGAAGCCCAGACTATCCTTGGACGATGTGTTCCTCCCTCACATTCTTCCGGGGACGAAACGGGCCTCGTTGTTGGATACGTCCAGAGCGGTAAGACGCTTTCGTTTACGGCGGTCATGGCGCTCGCCCGTGACAACGGCTACAGATTGGTAATTCTCATAGCGGGTATTGGAAACAACCTAAAAGATCAATCCGAACGTAGATTGTTGGCTGATTTAGGACTGGAGAGCGGAAACCATGCGTGGGCGCACTTCCCTAATCCAAACCCTTCGCAAGATGACGCAACCAATATTGAAAATGCCCTGGACGCTTGGAGCAGACCCAATGTGCCTGCCAACAGGCGGCGCACAGTTCTTATCACTGTCCTAAAAAACCATACCCGACTGCGAAACCTAGTCACGGTCCTTGGCAGACTGAAACTCGCGCAAGTCCCTACATTAGTGATTGATGATGAAGCTGACCAAGCTAGTCTCAACACTAAGGCAGCAAGCAACAAAAAAAAGGGTGTGCAAGAGTCAAGTGCCACATACGATTGGATCACGCAACTCAAGCAGGCTTTGCCGCATCACACATTTATTCAGTACACGGCTACGCCGCAAGCGAATCTTTTGCTTCACTTGGCTGACGGCCTATCCCCTTCCTTCGCTGAATTAGTCACGCCAGGGGAAGCGTACGTCGGAGGGCGAGAGTTCTTTGCAGGTTCCCCATCGCTTGTCGTGACGATACCTGCGAAAGAAATTCCACCTACCTATGCTGGTGCAGCCACTCCAGAAAGTCTGCAAAGTGCGTTGCGTTTTTACTTGTTAGGCGCAGCGGTGCATTACATGACCGGTCAAAAGGGTCATCGATCAATGATGGTCCATCCGTCCCAATACACAGGACCTCACGCTGATTACAAGGCGTGGGTGGGAGACTCGATTCGTTCTTGGCGCGATCTTCTTGAACAGCCCGAAGACAGTTCTGGATTTCAGGCGTGCGCGGGCCTGTTTGGCAAGGAGTACCGTCTTCTGCAAGGGTCATTTCCGACAATTCCACCACTAAACGACTTGCTGCGAGTCATGTCCCAGGTAATCGGAGAAACGAGGATTCAGCAAGTCAACTCCAGTAAGGTGGGAGAGAAAACTGTCAAATGGAACGCGAGCGATTACTGGGTGCTTATAGGCGGTCAGAAGCTAGATCGCGGTTTTACGGTAGAGGGACTTACAACTACTTATATGCCTCGATCCTTGGGAACTGGTAACGCCGATACCATCCAGCAAAGGGCGCGATTCTTTGGCTACAAGAGATCATATTTGGGCCTTTGCAGATTTTTCTTCCGATAGAAGCCGTCACGGCATTTAGGCATTATGTTGAGCACGAAGACTCTGTCAGAGACGCGCTGATTGAATTTCAAGGACGACCACTGATGGAATGGAAGCGTCAATTTATGTTGACGCGAATGCTTCATCCCACCCGGTCGAGCGTCATCAGTCTCGATGCCGAACATGTCCGAATCAACAGGGGCTGGAATTTTCCGACACGTCTTCATAAAGATGCGAAAGCATGTGTGGACAATCGGCGGCTTTTCGAGGCATTGGTCCGAAAATGGTCTCAGACATACTCGGTCATCGACGCAGCGACGCATGATGCCTTCAAGGACAGACGAACAGATTCGCCGCGCAATCTTCTTATTGAAGGTGTCCCCTTACGAGAAGTTCTTAACGAATTTATGCTGAATCTGCGGGTCACCGACTACAACGACTCTTCTCTACATACCGCACTTACACTTGCCCTAGGTGCAGCCGTCAAAGATGACGAACTGTGTGACGTGTTTCTGATTGGGGAGTTAACGCCCCAAACGCGTAGTCTTACGTCTACCGAAAGAATCAATACGTTATTCGTCGGTAAGAGTCCCAACGTTGACGATTTCGATCGGTTGACTTACGTGGGCGATAGCGCACTGCATGGCAATGATCGCGTAGCGGTTCATTTGCGGAAATACGACCTTAGACAGTCGAAGCTCGGTCCGACGATAGCGCGGGACGTGCCTTGGTATGCGATACATTTGCCACAGAGGCTCGCGAAGGACTCAGTAATCGAAGAAGAAAAAAGCGGAATCTGATTATGCAAAGCGTAAAGCATATTTTTGCTGCCTTGCCGAGACGGGCCTCTAGCCTCGAAGGTCTAGAAGCCGACCGTATCCCAAGCCGCCCCAACGATTACGTGGCGCTGGGCACCGAGGGACAACCCGTATTGCTCGTCGCGTTCTCGGGATCAGAGGTATACAAGACGCCGATCCGTTTGCGGCATTTTTCGGTGGATTTTGGTTCCACATGTAGGGTAAGAAACGCTGCGGGGGAATCATTTGAGAGTAAGTTCGTAGTGATCACCTGCAGTGCGGGGGATGTAGAGCTTTACGACTTCTTTTTGGGCGTCGTTGAGTCTTTGCTAATTGATCTTCCTGTACTTCCGGAGACATCTGACGTGCAACGGAGTGTCATGTCACTGGTGGAACTCTTTAGAAAGCTTGAAGTGCCCAGCCACAGAGCTATTAAAGGTCTTTGGGCTGAGCTGTTCGTTGTATACAAGAGTCCAAGTGTCGGTTTGTGGCTTGCTGCATGGCGCGGCGGCGTGACTGATAAGTTTGATTTTGCATGGAACCAAAGCAGGATGGACGTAAAAGTCACGGAGGGGCCTCGTCGCATTCATGAGTTCGCCTTGGCTCAAGTGGATGAGTTGGCACATGCGACATTCGTGACTTCTTTGCTGCTACGACGTAGTTCATCAGGACTCAACGTCATTGAGCTTGCGATGCGTATCGCTGAGCGGGTGACCACAAATAAGCGGAACCTAATCCAAAAGTTATGGACAAACGTCAGTGATACGTTAGGCGCTGACTTCGCCATAAATTCAGATTTGAAATTTGATCCAACTTTCGCAGCTAACAACCTGCGTGTAGTGGCAGCGAAACTGATTCCTAAGCCAGATGTTTTGGATTCTCGCGTCTACGATGTTCGCTTTAAGGTGGATATTTCAGAGATAGCGGACCAAACAATACTTGTTCTAGGTGATTGTTCGTCCTGTGCGTAGCAGCAAGTTGATTCGTTGCAATTATTGCAACGACAGCCGGGACGTCGAAACTTATGGTGGTATCCGTGGGGGCATGCCCCCAGCGTTGATCAAATAATACGTATACATTTCAATAGGATAGAATCACATTGCTCTTGATGATCGACAACTACGACAGCTTCACCTACAACCTCGTGCAGTACCTGCAGACGTTGGGGGCGGAGGTGAAGGTGGTGCGCAACGATGAACTCTCGGTCGACGAGATCGACAAGCTGGCGCCGGAGCGCATTGTCATCTCGCCGGGGCCGTGCACGCCGAACGAGGCGGGCGTGTCGGTGGACGTGATCACGCAACTCGGCGCGCGCATTCCCGTGCTGGGCGTGTGCCTGGGGCACCAGAGCCTGGGCCAGGCTTACGGCGGTGATGTGGTGCGCGCCAAGACGATCATGCACGGCAAGACCTCGCGCATTCGCCATGCGGGCCAGGGCGTGTTCGCGGGTCTGCCCGACCGTTACGAGGCCACGCGCTATCACTCTCTGGTGGTGTCGCGCGAGACGCTGCCGGAGTGCCTCGAGATCACCGCCTGGACCGAGGTCGACGATGGCTCGTCCGACGAGCCCGTATTCGATGAGATCATGGGCCTGCGCCACCGCGAGCACCCGGTCGAAGGCGTGCAGTTCCATCCCGAATCGATCCTGACCGAGCATGGGCACGCGCTGCTGAAGAATTTCCTGGAATCGTAGGGCGGGTCGAGACCCGCCTCGCGACGGCAAGATCAAAAAACGGCGGGTCGAGACCCGCCTCGCGACGGCAAGATCAAAAAACGGCGGGTCAAGACCCGCCTCGCGACGGCAAGATCAAAAAACGGCGGGTCTTGACCCGCCTCGCGACGGCAAGATCAAAACGGTGGGTCGAGACCCGCCCTACGGAATCCTCATGACCCCGCAAGAAGCCCTGCAACGTACCATCGAGCACCGCGAGATCTTCCACGATGAAATGGTGGAACTGATGCGGCAGATCATGCGCGGCGAGGTGTCGCCAGCGATCACCGCGGCGATCCTCACCGGACTGCGCGTCAAGAAGGAAACCGTCGGCGAGATCGCCGGCGCCGCGACCGTGATGCGCGAATTCGCGCGGCCGGTGCAGGTCTCAGACAAGACCCACCTGGTCGACATCGTCGGCACCGGCGGCGACGGCTCGCACACCTTCAACATCTCCACCGCATCCATGTTCGTGGTCGCCGCGGCCGGCGCCAAGGTCGCCAAGCACGGCAACCGCAGCGTGTCGTCGAAGTCCGGCAGCGCCGACGTGCTCGAAGCGCTCGGTGCGAGCATCGAATTGCAACCCGAGCAGGTCGCCCGTTGCATCGACGCCTGCGGCATCGGTTTCATGTACGCGCCGGTGCATCACCCGGCGATGAAGGTCGTTGCGCCGGTGCGCAAGGAAATGGGCGTGCGCACCCTGTTCAACATCCTCGGCCCGCTGACCAACCCGGCCGGGGCGCCCAATATCCTGATGGGCGTGTTCCATCCCGACCTGGTCGGCATCCAGGTGCGCGTGCTGCAGGAATTAGGCGCGAAAAGTGCCTTGGTGGTGTGGGGCCGCGACGGTATGGACGAGATTTCGCTCGGCGCGGCGACGCTGGTCGGCGAGTTGCGCGACGGCAAGGTGCGCGAGTATGAAATTCATCCGGAGGACTTCGGCATCGGCATGGCCGCCAGTCGCAACCTGCGTGTCGGCAACGCCGTCGAATCCAGGACGATGCTGCTCGAAGCGCTGGACAACAAGCCGGGCCTGCCGCGCGAGATCGTGGTCTTGAACGCAGGCGCGGCGTTGTATGCGGCCGGCGTCGCGGCGGGCATCGACGATGGCATCGAACGCGCGCGCGCCGCGATCGGCAGCGGTGATGCGCGTGCCAAACTTGAGCACTTCATCGCGATGACGCAGCAATTGTCGGCAGCGACGGAGCACGCGCGCGGATGAGCGACATCCTCGACACCATCGTCGCCCGCAAGATCGAGGAAATCGAAGCGCGCAGCCGCCTGCATTCGCTGGCCGGCCTGCGCGCGCGTGTTGCCGATGCGCCGCCGGTGCGCGGCTTCGCTGCCGCGATCGAAGCGAAGATCGCGCGCGGCGATCCGGCCGTGATCGCCGAGATCAAGAAGGCCAGCCCCTCGAAAGGCGTGATCCGCCCCGACTTCGATCCAGCGGCCATTGCGCGCAGCTATCAGCAAGGTGGCGCGGCCTGCCTGTCGGTGCTGACCGACGTCGACTTTTTCCAGGGCGACGATGCCTACCTGCAGCAGGCGCGCGAGGCCTGCGCATTGCCTGTACTGCGCAAGGACTTCACCGTCGATCCGTACCAGGTCGTCGAGGCGCGCGTGCTTGGCGCCGACTGCATCCTGTTGATCGTGGCCGCGTTGCAGGACGCGCAGCTGGCGGACTTGTCCGCGCTGGCGATGGAACTGGGCATGGATGTGCTCATCGAAGTCCACGACATCGACGAACTCGAGCGTGCGCTGCAAGTGCCTGCGCCTCTGCTCGGCATCAACAACCGCAACCTGCGCACGTTCGAGGTGTCCCTCGATACCACGCTGTCGATGCGCGACGCGGTGCCGCGCGATCGGCGGCTGGTGACCGAAAGCGGCATCGCCACGCCCGCGCACGTGGCCTGCATGCGCAAGGCGGGGATCGATGCCTTCCTGGTCGGCGAAGCTTTCATGCGCGCCGACGATCCCGGCGCCGCATTGCGCCAGTTATTCTTCGCGGCATGACCCCGGCCTATCTGCCCCCATCGCCCAACGCCCCGCTGATCGTGTTCGACTTCGACCACACGCTGTACGACGGCGATTCCGGCGGCGATCTGGTCCGCTGGCTGCTGCTGCGCAATCCGTTGCGCGCGGCCGCGGCGCTGCTGGGAGCGATCGTGCTTGGCCCGATGATCGCGTTCCTGCCGACGCGCCGGCGCGGGATTTCCGGGTTCCTGTGGATCGGCACCATCGGCCTGCATCGGCGCCGCGACCTCGACCTGCTGATCGATCGCTATGTCGGCCGGTACGCCGACAAGCTGAAGGCCCGGTTGCTGCCGATCGGGCTCGACGTGCTGCATCACCACTTGCTGGCCGGCGATCGCGTGGTGATCGCGACCGGCGCGCCGCCCGAACTGGCGCGCGAGATCCTGCGCTTCGTCGCGCACGAGAAAGTGCCGGTGATCGGCACCAGGGTCGGGCCACGACTGGGTGCGGTGATCGCCACGCGCCATTGCCATGCCGAGGAAAAAGTACGCATGTTGCGCGAGGCGGGCTACGAGGGACCCATCGCCAGCGCGTATTCCGACAGCGATGCCGACTTGCCGCTGCTGGAAGCGGCGCTGAAGCCGGTGGTGGTGAATCCGAAACACGATGCCATCGAAGTATTCCGCAGGCGCCTGCCGGCAGGCACGCCGATCCTCAACTGGGGTTGCGCGGATCGCGGCGGCGAGGCGCTGTCATCGGCGGCAAGTTGATGTTTGCCACGGATCGCGCGGATGTTCGCGGACCACTCACCCGATGCACCAAGCTCGGCGCGATGGCATGTCCCGCTTGATCCGCATCGATCGGATTTGATCCGCGGCAAGCAATCTTCCCTGCCTTGCAGGGCGGAGCTTGCTCGTCTGTCTTTGCCCTTGTGAGCGGAGCTTGCACCGCTGCCGCTGTCTTTGCTCACCCCCAACAGCAGCGGGGCAAGCGCCGCTCTACAAAGCGGAAGCATGCAAACGATTGGCTTGCGACTGCCTCGCCGCGTCATGCATCGCCGAGCAACTTGACGAAGCGCACCGCGCCTTCGCCAAACCCGCACGCGCGGTAAAACGCGTGTGCTTGCACGCGGTGCGCGGCAGTCGTCAGCTCCAGGCGCGCGGCGCCTGCCATGCGCGCGCGGCGTTCGGACTCGCGCAGCAGTTGCCGGCCCAGGCCGCGTCGCTGCGCCTCGGGCACGATCACCAGCGCCGTGATCCGGCAGGTGGTCGCATCCAGCGGCAGGTAGTACATGAAATCCAGCGCCAGCAGTCCGCAGGCGCGGCCGTCGCAGCGCGCCAGCAGCAACGCCTGGCGCTCGTCGGCGGCAATGGCCGCGATGCGACTGGCGGCATCGTGAGGTTCGCAGGGGTAGCCGAGTTCGCTCAGCAACCGTGCGACATCGTCGGCATCGCCGATGCCCGCACTGCGCACGTCCGCATCCGCCGTCAGCAGGATGCCGGACGCGCTCGCCACGCTCAGCGTGTCCCGTACAGCACGACGGTCTTGCCGCGCGCATGCAGCTTGCCGTCGATCTGCAGCTTCTTGAGCACGCGCCCGGCCATTTCCCGCGAGCAGCCCACCAGCCGGGCCAGCTCCTGCCGCGAGACGCGCAGCTGGGTACCCTCGGGATGGCTCATCGCCTCGGGTTCGTGCGCCAGGTCGTGCAGGGTGCGGGTGATGCGGTCGGTGACATCCAGGAACGCCAGGCGGCTGGCCTTGCGGCTGGTATCGAGCAGGCGCCGCGACAACTGCGAGCCGATCGAGAACAACAGCTTGGGAGCATCGGCGATCAGTGAGCCCAGGAACAGCTGCTGCAGGCGTTCGTAACTGATTTCCGCCAGCTCGCAGGGCGTGCGCGTGCGCAGGATGACCTCGCGCTGGTCGGACTCGATGAACAGGCCCATCTCGCCGACGAACTCGCCGCCGCCGAAATAACCCAGCACCAGTTCGCGGTCGTCCTTTTCCTCGGTGATGATGCTGACCGAGCCGCTGATGACGTAGTACATGGTGCCCGCCGGATCGCCGGGACGGAACACGTCGGAACGCGCCGGATAACGACGCCGGTGGCAATGCGCGAGGAAGCGTTCGATGACCGCCGGCTCGGGAGCCAGTGGGCCGGCTGGACGACGCAGGGTCGTGAGTAGTGCGATAGGGAGCGAGCTCATAGGGGATAGGCGCTCTGGTGAAGGCTGAAGCTTAGGCGCAAGCAGCGTGCTCGGCAAACATCCGCGTCCACGCGTTCCGCTACCGCGAGACGGTTTGCCGCATAATCGCGCCCTCGCTTGCCCCACCGGAACGATTGCCGTGGTCAAACCGCTGCCGCGCCTGAAGCTGCAAGGCTTCAACAACCTCACCAAGGCGTTGTCGTTCAACATTTACGACGTCTGCTACGCCGTGTCCGAGGACGAGCGCCAGCGCTACATCGAATACATCGACGAGGAATACAACGCCGACCGGTTGACGCAGATCCTCACCGATGTCGCCGACATCATCGGCGCCAACATCCTCAACATCGCGCGCCAGGACTACGACCCGCAGGGCGCATCGGTGACGATCCTGATCTCCGAGCAGCCGGTGATCGACAAGTCCGAGGCCCGGGGCGTGATCGCCGATGCCGTGGTCGCGCACATGGACAAGTCGCACATCACCGTACACACCTATCCCGAGACGCATCCGCAACACGGCATCGCCACCTTCCGCGCCGA
This sequence comes from Luteimonas sp., assembly GCA_037720875.1. GTDB lineage: Bacteria > Pseudomonadota > Gammaproteobacteria > Xanthomonadales > Xanthomonadaceae > JALYOU01. Next base: position 23,008 of record JBBJNO010000006.1, read on the forward strand.
CATCGACGTGGCGAC
>JBBJNO010000186.1:0-5432 GCA_037720875.1 Luteimonas sp.
TCGGCCAGCAGGCCACGGTCAATGTCGCCGCGATCGGCAAGATCAAGACCATCGTGCAGATGGTGGCGTTGTTGTGCCTGCTGTATTCGGTGACGCCGGAAAAACCGCCGCGCCCCGCAGCGTGGATGGGCGAGCCGATTTTCCACATCGGCGACTGGATGCTGGCAGCCGCGGCGCTGCTGACGATGTGGTCGGGATACGGCTATCTGCGCGCCGCATGGCCGTACTTCAAGGCCGGCGAACGTGTGTCCGTGGTTGACACTCCGGCTTCCGACGGTAAAATTGTCGGCTCCACGCGGGAATAGCTCAGTTGGTAGAGCACGACCTTGCCAAGGTCGGGGTCGCGAGTTCGAGTCTCGTTTCCCGCTCCAGATTCAGCAAGCCCCGGTTCGCCGGGGTTTTGTTTTTAAGCTTGGCTGCAACAAGTATTGGCGCAACAACAAGTCACCGGCCTGGTGGCAGAGTGGTCATGTAGCGGCCTGCAAAGCCGCGTACGCCGGTTCGATTCCGACCCAGGCCTCCAATCAACGACGCCCGCGCAATGCGGGCGTTGTCGTATCCGGGAACGAAGCAATTCAATCGGCAAGAAGCTCGTCTTCGCGGGAATGACGTGCGGTAATTTCGGACACATCGAAATGTCAGCCCCGTCCGCTCTTCCCATCCACCTCCAAACTGTTCCCATCCATCCCCAACTACGGCACGCTAACACCAAGCCCGGGTGGCGAAACTGGTATACGCAAGGGACTTAAAATCCCTCGGCCGCAAGGCCATGCGGGTTCGACCCCCGCCCCGGGCACCATGGCTGGCGGACAGCACCGAGCATCGGCTTTGCGCCGTGTGCGTTGTGCTTGCATCGCTTGCCGCGAAGGGCTGTCGCCCCGCTTTCAACGCCAGGTGACGCGTGTTGCCAGCGTGCTGTCACCTTGACGCCCTCGACTGCGAATGGATCAATCCTTGCGCATGGCGCTACCACATAAGCCGCGCACCACGCCGCCGTCGCAGGCATGCGAACGGTTGAGGCCCGCGTAGTGCCGGTGAAAGACGTCAACATCGTCATGGCTGTGGTTGTCGTGCGACATCTGGTCGCCGCGCTGGAGTTGTTGGCGCGTGACAGTGATAATGCGCGCCGCTTCTGAATGCGTTGTCGGGGTCGGAAGGCCGGGTCGGGGCGCCAGTGTTCATCGCACCTTGCAGGCGAATGCCACAGCCCGCCATGCCAGTCGGATGGTGCCCAAGCTGCATGCGCCACTGTGGCGGATGACATGTCCTGGCCATCTGCGCGCGTTCATTGTGGCGTGGTTTGGCAGACCGGGTCTAAGCTGGCCGACTTTCATCGAGGACATAGCATGGGATATCGAATGCGGCGCATGCTCACGCTGCTGCTGGCGGTCTTGCTCGCTGGCTGCGCATCCGGCGCCGGCGTCCGTCCCGGCGACACAGGCAGGCCGCTGCCTGAGCCTGACCGATCCTCGGCCGCCACATTCGAAGGCGTGGGCGATTACAGGCTGGGCGCGCAGGACCTCATCGAGGTCAGTGTGTTCGGGGTGGATGATCTCACCAAGTCCGTGCGCGTCAATGCCAATGGCCAGGTGTCATTGCCACTGGTGGGGGCCGTGATGGCAGGTGGCCGCACCATTTCCGAACTCGAGTCCGATCTCGAGGCGCGCTATGGCAACGGCTACTTGCAGCGTCCGCAGATCACGGTGTCGGTCAAGGAGTTCAGCAGCCAGCGCATCACGGTCGAAGGCGCCGTGCGCGAGCCCGGCATTTATCCGATGACCGGACAGACATCGCTGGTGCAGGCAATCGCGGTCAGTGGCGGCCTGGATCCGCTCGCGGATTTGGGTGGGATTGTCTTGTTCCGCGTGATCGACGGCAGGAAGATGGCCGCCGTCTACAATATGCGCGAGTTGCGGAGCGGTCGCATCGATGACCCGCAGCTGCATGGCGGCGACATTGTCATCGTCGAACAATCCGGCAGCAAGACCGCGTTGCGTCGTTTCATCGAGACGATCCCGGCCGTCGCCTTGTTTTTGGCGTTCTGATGACGCCCGGCGCGCCTTTCCACATGGAATCAGCTAGATATGCATGACGACAAGTTTCCGGCGCGCCCCTCCGGCGGCGACGCACGGATGCCTCCCGGCGCCGACGGCACGACGGCTCGCAGCGCCGGTGCGCTACCGGAAACATTGTCCGATACGCATCGGGACGACCGCGACGAAATCGATCTGCTTGCTTACTGGCACGTGCTGGTCAAGCGCCGCTGGCTGATCCTGAGCATTCTGGGCATGGTGGCCGCCGCCAGCTTGCTGATCACGCTGATCGCCACGCCGATCTACCGCGCCACGGCAGTCATGCAGATCGAAAAGGACGAGCAGACGGTGGTGCAGGTGGGTGCCGTGGGGGCACAGGGATTCGATCCTGACTTCCTGCAGACGCAGTACCAGCTCTTGCAGAGTCGCACGCTGGCTGAACGCGTCGCCGACGACCTGGGTCTGGACGCGGCTGAACTCGAGCGGTTGGCGCAACCGGGCCTGGGGCAACGCATCAGGCGTCTGACGCACCCCGCCCCCGAAGCCACGGTGGCCATACGACAGGCCAATTCAAGGCAGGCTTTGCGCTCGGCGACACAGGCAGTGCGGCAAGGCTTGTCGATCGAGCCGGTACGCAACTCGCGGCTGGTGCGGATCCATTATGACAGCCCGGTGCCAGAGGCTTCCGCGCGGGTGGCCAACGGCATCGCGGATGGATTCATCGCCTCGGGACTGGAGCGTCGCTTCGGCGCAAGTTCCTATGCCAAGACCTATCTCGAGGACCAGCTCAGGATCATCAAGGCACGGTTGGAGAACTCGGAACGCCAGCTGGTGGCGTTTGCGCAGAAAGAGAACCTGGTGTCCTCCCTTGCCGGACAGTCGCTGGCCAGCCAGAACCTGTCGGAATTGAACTCATCGCTGGCGACTGCGCAGGATCAGCGCATCCGCGCGCAGGCGCGCTGGACGCAAGCGCAGGCTGCCAAGGGGTCGGCATTGCCGGCGGACATGCTGAGCGACTCGATCATCCGGAAACTGCAGGAGCAGCGCGCGGAGCTGCGAGGCACCTATCAGGAAAAACTGCAGATCTACAAACCCGCGTACCCGGAGATGTTGCAGTTGAAGGGACAGCTGGACGACATCGATCGGCAGATCGGCACCGAACTGAGCAATATCCGCGCCTCGGTCAAGGCCGAGTACGACGCGGCTGCGTCGCAGGAACGGCTGTTGCAGAGCCAGCTGAACAGGTTGCGCACCGAGGCCCTGGACGTCGACGACCGCAGCATCGAGTACAACATCCTCAAGCGCGAGGTCGACACCAACCGCCAGCTCTACGACAACCTGCTGCAGCGCTTCAAGGAAGTCGGCGTTGCCGGCGACGTGCGTTCCAACAATGTTTCCATTGTCGATCGCGCCGAAGTACCCACCCAGCCGTACAAGCCCAATCTTGGATTCAACCTGGCGGTCGGCCTGCTGGCGGGACTGGTGCTGGGGACGCTGGCGGCGTTCCTGCTGGAGTTCTTCGACGACACGCTGAAGACGCCCGACGATGTCGAGCAGCACCTCAAGCTGGCTGTCCTGGGCATCATCCCGAAGCTGGTGAAACAGTCCCCGCTGGAGGCGGCGCTGGATTTGCGGTCGGCGTACTCCGAATCCTACCGTTCGGTGCGCACCGCGCTGCAGTTCTCGACCGATCATGGGGTGCCGCGCGTGCTGCTGATCACCAGCAGCGGCCCGGGTGAAGGGAAATCCACGACCTCGCTGACGCTGGCACGCAATTTCGCGCAAATGGGCAAGCGCGTGCTGTTGTTGGAGAGCGACCTGCGCAATCCATCGCTGCAGAAGCTCATGGGGATCGCTGGCGATGTCGGACTCAGCAACATCCTGGCAGGCTCGCATGTGCTGTCGGACGCCATCCGCAATACCAGCGACGAGCTGCTCAAGGTGATCTTCGCCGGCCCGCTGCCGCCCAATCCTTCGGAGCTGCTATCAGGTCCGAAGCTGATCTCGCTGCTGGAGCTTGTGGCCGGGCAATACGACCTGGTGATCATCGATGCGCCGCCCATCATGGGCATTGCCGATGCGCCGATCCTGGCCAATGCGGTCGATGGCACGATGATCGTCGTGCAGTCCGGCCGGACCCGCATCGCCACCGCGAAGGCGGCCGTCAAGCACCTGCAGGCTGCGCGGGCGCATATCGTCGGCAGCGTGTTGACCCACTACGACGCCAAACTGGCCGGTTACGGATACAGCTACGAGGGGTATTACGGCTACGGCGATCCGCGTGCTTGACTAGGGCGATGCAGTGCGACACCGCGGCAGTACCCGGCACGGCTGGGAAGAACGCAGCCAGGGAGTTGTGCCGTGGTCGATAGGGTCGGTGCAGTGACAACGCTGTGGGCATGATGAGCCAACTCCACCGCTGGGGCCTCCTGGTGTTGCTGATACTGGCGTCGGCGTTTGCCTGTTATCGCATCGTCGCCATCACCCAGGCGGATCGTTTGGCCGTCGTGGATCCGCAGCGTGCGCTGCAGTGGATCCCGGGCCACGCGGAGGCCTTGCGCAGGCTTGCCGAGCAGCAACTCGTCAGCGGCGACGTCGCGGGAGCCGAACATTCGGCCAGACGCTTGCTGGCAATGGAGCCATTGGAAGGCCGGTCGTTTCGAATCCTGGCGCAGGCTGCCGTCGCCACCGGCGACCAGGCAAAGGCACTGGCGCTCTATCGGATCGCGGCCCGGCGCAGCCCTCGCGATATCGCATCGCGTGCATGGTTGGTCGAGTATTTGCTGGTCAACGAAAACTACGCGGCCGCGCTCCGGCACATCGACGCGATCCTGCGCATTGCGCCCTCGCAGGAACGGGTGCTGATACCGCTGCTGATCCGGCTATCGAGCGATCCGGCATTCGCGTTGGCGCTGTCGCATCGACTGCGTGCGCGCCCGGCCTGGCGGGCCGCCTTCATTTCCGGGCTACAGGACGAAGCCGATCCCGCCATCGCCGATCGCGTGGCGGCAGCGCTCGCAAGCGACGGTGGCTTGAGCGAGGGGGAAGTCGACGGCTTGATCGATGGTTTGATCGCCCGGAATCGTTGGCATCATGCCTACGCGCTGTGGGCCAGCACACCCGCAATGGCGGGCAGGCGGCTTGCGCCGGTGTACAACGGCGGCTTCGAGTCGATCCCCACTGGACATGGCTTCGATTGGCGGACGGGCGACGCGGTTCCCGGGGTGGATGTGGAGTTCGCGCCCGTGGCTGGAGCGCAGGGGCAGGCGGCCCATGTTCAATTCCGGGATCGTGCCGTGGCCGCGGTGAACCTCGTGCAGCCGTTGCTGCTGACGCCGGGCGCTCATCGACTGAGGATGCGCGCGCGTGCAGACGCGATCGCGAGCGAGCGCGGGCTGG
>JBBJNO010000187.1:0-5398 GCA_037720875.1 Luteimonas sp.
TGGCCTATCGGGTGATCAACCTACGAAAATCACCCACACGTTTCCACGAAGAGCCCTTTTTAGCAAAATTTGTCATTCGCTAGTTCATGCGCGATGTGGTCATGCACCATCCAGCGAAAAATCAAACGTATAGAAATGTTTGCCGTCGGTGATATCGATCTTCATATCGCCTGCGAGCCCTTCCAGTTGATCGGTTCCAGAATCGGGCACCACAGACAACGACAACGTTGCCGCGCCGCGATTCATCGTGCCGTTGTGCTGCATGAAGAAACTGCCACTTCGACCTTGCAGCGTCCCGGTCACGCGTTCGATCGCGACATATGCGGCCGAGCCTTCGACTGTGGTTGCGACGGCGAGCATGTGCACCACGCTGGTCGCGTCCAGCGCGCCGTGGAAGCGCTTGTCGAAACGGAAATGACCCGCTTCCACGCCATCGCCCATGTCGCAGGCCGGCTCCGCGCTGCGCTTGACGTCGAATTCGCCCTTGACCTGCTGGCTCATGCGATCTCCGTGATTTTCCGTGGAAGGATTCACATGGTGTCGCAGGATGCGCGCCGACGCCATCGCGTATTGCCCGGCACGATTTGTCTGCTACGCTTCAGCCATCGCGGATTCCCATGCCAGCCGGCCCCGTCTCCCGATTGAACGCAACATCGCCGCCTGATGCGGCACGTTCTCTCTTAGTGTCGGCTGCCATGACTCCGCGGGATTTCCCCCCTCTAGGAGCATGCGATGAAAGTGCTGGCTTGCGATGGCATCCACCAGGATGGTCTCGATCTGTTTCAGGAAGCTGGTTGGGAGGTCGAGGTTTCCGACCCAATCAAGGATCCCGCCGCGCTCGCGAAAGCGCTCGACGGCGTCGATGTGTTGCTGGTGCGCTCGTCGACACTGGTCACCGCCGATGCGATCAAGGACGCCAGACAGCTCAAGGTGGTCGGCCGCGCGGGCGCCGGCGTCGACACGATCGATGTCGATGCGGCCACCGAGCGCGGCATTGCGGTGATGAATGCGCCGGACGGCAACACGCTGGCTGCAGCGGAACACGCGATCTCGCTGCTGTTCGCACTCGCGCGCCATATTCCGCGCGCCGATGCCGGCATGAAAGCCGGCGAATGGCCCAAGGCGGGCCTCACCGGCTTTGAACTCGAAGGCAAGAAACTGGGCGTGATCGGTCTGGGCCGCATCGGCAGCACCGTGGCACGCAAGGCGCAGGGCATCGGCATGGATGTCGCGGCGTTCGATCCGTTCCTGCCGGCGTCGGCCGCGGGCAAGGGCAGCGTGCCGCTGAAGTCGCTGGATGACCTCCTGGCCAAGGCCGATATCGTCACGCTGCATATTCCGCGCACCAAGGAAACGACCAACCTGTTGTCGGAAGAAAAAATGCGCCTGATGAAAAAGGGCGCCTACGTGATCAACGCCGCCCGTGGTGGCCTGGTCGACGAAGACGCGCTGCTGCGATTGCTCGACGAAGGCCATCTTGCCGGCGCAGCGCTGGATACGTTCGTCACCGAACCGTTGCAGTCGGACTCGCCGTTGCGCGCGCATCCCAAGCTGATCCTGACCCCGCATCTTGGCGCGTCCACCAGCGAGGCGCAGCAGGCGGTCAGCACGATCCTCGCGCGGCAGATCATCGACTTCATTAATACCGGTGCCGTTGCCGGCTGCGTCAACCTGCCGCCATTGACGGCGGAAGCCGCGCGTGAAGTCGGGCCGTGGATGCCGTTGATGTCGGCGCTGGGCAAGCTCATCGCGCGACTGGTGCCGGCGCCCACGCGTTTGCACATCACCTACGCGGGGCGCAGTCAGGCGCTTGACCCGCGGCCGCTGACGCGCCTGCTGGTCGCTTCATTGCTGGGTGCGGCATCGAGCCGTGTCACGCCGGTCAACGCACTCGCCGAAGCGGCGGCGCGCGGGCTGGTGGTCGCTGAAACTGTCGGCGGCGATGGCGATGGTTTCGATCGTTTGTTGAAGCTGCGTGTCGAGGACGAAAACGGTGCATCGCGCGAAGTGGAAGCTACGCTGCATCGCGGGCCGCGCGTGGTGCGGCTGGACGGGGTCGAACTCGACTTCGATCCGTCCGCGCATTTGCTGCTGATGCGCAACGAGGATCGTCCCGGCATGATCGGCCTGGTCGGTTCGCATCTCGGTGCGGCTGGCGTCAACATCGTCAACTTCTCGCTCGGCGCGAAGGGCGATGGCGAGGCGCTTGCCGCGATCACCGTCGACCGGGCGGCGCCGGATGCGCAGTTGCTGGCGCTGCGGACCATTCCGGGTGTGTTGTCGTTGGAGGCGTTGTGATGTTGGCGTTTTTGTTGCTGTTGCCGTTGCCCGTCATTCCCGCGAAGGCGGGAATCCAGCGACTTTCGCTTGAGTATTCGTACCTCACGGAACATTTGACAGGCAAGGCACTGGATTCCCGCCTTCGCGGGAATGACGGTTGTGAGGTTTCAAGAACATGAGAATCCTCCTCGCCCGCCACGGCGAAACCCCGTGGAACGCCGAAGGCCGCTATCAGGGCCAGGAGGACATCGCGCTGTCCCCAATCGGCGAGGCGCAGGCAGAAGCCTTGGGGCGTCGCCTGCACGACACGCGCATCGATCGTGCCGTGGCATCGCCGCTGTCGCGCGCACGACGCACGGCGGAACTCGCGCTCGGCGCGGAGCGCGCGGCGATGCTGACCACCGATGCGGGCCTGATGGAAATCGCACACGGCACCTGGGAAGGCTTGCTGGCCAGCGAAATCCGCGAGCGCGACGGCGAGCGTCTGCAACTGTGGCGCGATGCGCCGCACGACGTGTTGATGCCGGAAGGCGAGTCGCTGCAGCACGTGCTGGATCGCGCATGGCCGGCATTTGCCAGAGCCTGCGAGGCTCTGGGCGATGACGACACGTTGCTGGTCGTCGCGCACGATGCCGTCAATCGCGTGATCCTGTGCTGCGTGCTCGGTATTCCGCTAGCGAAGCTGTGGACATTCCGCCAGGCGCCGACGACGTTGAACCTGCTCGAAGGTCCGGACGTCGAACATCTAGACATGGTGCGACTGAACGATTGTTCGCATCACACGGCGTTGTTTGGCGAAGCGGTGCATCGCGCGCTGTGATCGTCAATTGCAATGTAGAGCGGAGCTTGCTCCGCGGGGCTTCACCGTGAAAAGCAGCGGAGCAAGCCTCCGCTCTACAAAGACACGAGCCATGAAGTCATTGATCGAATGGCTGGCCTACATCGAGGGCCAGCACCCGAAATCCATCGACATGGGCCTGGAGCGCGTGCGTGAAGTCGCGTCACGCATGCAGTTGCCGCGTCCGGCCCGGCATGTCATCACTGTTGCTGGCACCAACGGCAAAGGTTCAACTGTGGCGTTCCTCGAAAGCATCGCACGCGCGGCGGGATGGAGCGTCGGTGCTTATACGTCACCGCATTTGCTGGCCTATAACGAGCGGGTGCGCATTGAAGGGCGCGATGCGAGCGACGAGGAATTGGTCGCTGCATTCGAGGTGGTCGAAGCGGCACGTTTTAGCCCTTTTTCTCAAGGACAGGACAGCTCGCTGACTTATTTCGAGTACGGCACGCTTGCGGCGTTATGGTCATTCGCGCAACACGATCTCGACCTCACCATCCTGGAAGTCGGACTCGGCGGCCGGCTCGATGCCACCAACATCGTCGACCACGATGTTGCAGTCATCACCACGGTCGACCTCGACCACCAGGATTACCTTGGCAACGACCGCGAAGCCATCGGCTTCGAGAAAGCCGGCATCGCGCGCGCGTGGAAACCACTGGTGCTGGGCGAGGACGATCCACCGGCCAGCGTGTTGCGTCATGCATATGCGATTGGTGCATCGGCGGTACGTGCCGGCTGCGATTATTTCTTCGAACCGATCGATGCCGACACATGGCGCTGGCATGAAGTCGGATTTGAACTGGAATTACCGATGCCACGCCTTGCAGCCCCCGCGCAGATGCGCAATGCAGCCGCCGCAATCGCCGCCTTGCGTGCACTTGATGCGCCTGTCACCGAGGCGGCTTGGCGCGAAGGAATTGCGACGGCGCATCTGCCGGCGCGACTGCAGCGCTTTGTCCGCGATGATGTCGAGATCGTGGTCGATGTCGGCCACAACCCGCAGGCCGCGCGTGAGTTGTCGCAATGGTTGCGTGCTGCGCCGATCGTAGGACGTACGCTCGCAGTCTTCGCGGCATTGAGCGACAAGGATCTTGAGGGTGTCGTCGCAGCCGTATCCGGGCAAATCGACGTTTGGTATCTGGCGGGATTGAGCGAAGCGGGTCCGCGCGGGATGCGCGCCGATGCATTTGCAGAGCGTTTGCGCGTGACCAAAGCGGGCAACGATGCAGTGTTCGATACGGTTGTGCAGGCCTTGGCGGCGGCGCGTGCACAAGCCGCCGCCGGGGGGCGCATTGTTGTGTTCGGCTCGTTTTTTACGGCTGCAGCTGCGTTGCGCGCACTGAATGAATCCTAGAGAAGCTCTGAACAAGTCGTCATCCAGCGCGCCGGCGCTTTTGTAGAGTGGAGCTTGCTCCGCTGCTTGCTCCGCTGCTTGATCCGCTGCTTGATCCGCGGCGAAATCACGCAAAGCAGCGGAGCGAGCTCCGCTCTACAGGAGGCGAGCAAAAAGAGTCTCCCATCAGCAAGCAGGCTCTTGGTCGTGGAACGGTATAATTCACGCGGCAATTCGCCCGTCGCCCACGAGATCCGATGGAACCTGCCCTGAAACAGCGCCTCTGGGGCGCAGCCGTGCTGGTCGCGCTCGCGGTCATCTTCCTGCCCATGCTGATCCAGGGCCCCGCGCCCGAGAGCGGCGTATCGGATGTGCCGCTGGACATGCCCAATGCGCCGGGTGGCGAGTACGAAACGCGGGAATTGCCGCTGGTGTCGCCGGGTGACACGCCCGATGGGGGCGCACTCGGAATGCAGACGCAGGCCGCCGATCGCGCGGGCGCGGTCAGCGAGGCGATCCCACTCGGCGCCGACAGCGCATCATCCGGTGCTGCATTGCCGGCGGATCCTGCAACGTCCACGGATGACAACTTGCACGCAGCGGTTGCGGGCGGCGATTACGCGGTGAGTTTCGGCAACTATGCGACGGCCGCAAATGCGCAGGCGGTGGTGCGCGCGCTGCAACAATCGCAGTTACCCGGTTTCCAGGAAGCGGCCACGGCTAATGGCCGCACCGCGTACCGCGTACGCATTGGCCCGTATGCGACGCGCGCGGCGGCGGAGTCCGCCCGCCTGCGCGCCGCGCATGTCCGCGATGACGTCAACGCAGCGGTGGTGGTGCTGGATGCCGACACGGCCACGCCGACCGCATCGAAACCGGTGGCGACCCCCGCCGCCGCGGTCGTCGCCACGCCGCCGTTGCCTGCGGAACCCGCCAAACCCGCT
>JBBJNO010000188.1:0-960 GCA_037720875.1 Luteimonas sp.
ATCGCGCGACGCATCCATCGGCCACAGGCCGCTACGCGCGGTCAGCACGTTGCCCCAGTACTGCGTCTGGCCTTCGTACACCCACAGCAGGCTGTCCTGCATCGGCACGTTGAAGTTGGGTGTCCACAGATCCGCGGGACGGCGGAACTTGCCATTCCACGAATGCACGAATTCGTGCGCCAGCAGGTCGCTGCTGCCGACCTTGCTGTCCCAGTCGGTGAAATAGCCGGTGCCGAGGCCATTTTCGCTGGAACGCTGATGCTCCAGGCCGATGCCGCCCATCTGCTTGGTCAGCGCGAACAGGAAGTCGTAGTGGTCGTAATGCTGCGCGCCGAACAGCTTGATCGCCTGCCGCGCCATCGCCACGTGCTGGGCGAGGTGTTCGGGCTTGGCTTCGAGGTGCTTCGCGGCATCGGCGACCACGTTCAGGCGCACCGGCACCTTCGCGCCCGGCGCAAGATCGATCTGCTTGAAATGACGGCCCGCGAACACCGGCGAATCCACCAGCACCTCCAGCGACACCGGCTTGTAGCGCACCACGTCGCCGCTGCGCTGCTCGACATCGAGCGCGCTGGCGGCTTGCCAACCGGCGGGATAGGTCACGCTCGGTGCATAGGTGATCCGGCTGGCGTAATGCCCGGCCGGATACAGCACCACCGCGTTCCACTGCAGGTTGAGCATGTTCGGCGTCATCACCACGCGGCCCTGCGCGCTGTCGGTGGGCGTGAGGGACTGGTACTCGGTGGTGATCGACTGCACGCCGGCAGGCACGTCCAGCTGGAAGGCGAAGACGTTCAACGGGTCACGCGTCCATGTGATCGGCTGGCCGTTGCCGGTGATCTTGAGCCCGGCGAGTTTGTCGATGGGGCCGGAGGGTGCGTGGTTGCCGGGCAACCATTGCGGGAACAGCAGCGTCAACGGCCCGGTCTGCACCGGCAGCGTCTGCTTGACCTTGATGAT
>JBBJNO010000188.1:970-5389 GCA_037720875.1 Luteimonas sp.
TGATGCGCTGCGCCAGGTCGGTGGCATCGACGGCAATGGCGACCGTGCCCGGGGCGTACGGTATGTCCTGCGGCGGCGTGCTCTGCGGCGGCGTGCTCTGCATCGGCGTGATCTGCGCCTGTGCAATCGCCGACATCATCGGCAACAAGGTCAGTGCAGACACTCTTGCGAAGGACTTGCGGGACATAGGCACGGTACCTGGGAGGAGACGATGCCCATCGTAGCGTCGGTCTCCGTGAACGCCCTGTCCCATTGGGCATGGCTGCGGTGATACGCGGCGCGTTTGTCGCGCAGGGGTGCGGCTATTTGTAGGAGCGCACCCGGGCGCGTGGCTCTATCGGTAACGCCACATCGCGCCCAGGTGCGCTCCTACAAAAGCGAATCTGTGCGCCACACCAGACAGCGATTGTTCGCAGGCATCGCGATGTCATTGACCAGCCGCAGGCCGATCGCTTGCGCCAATGCATCCACCGCCTCGAAATCGCGAATCCCCGATTGCGGATCGCGCGCGTGCAACCAGCCATCGAACTCGCGATTGCTGTCGCTGCTGTAAGCACCGCCGTAATTGAACGGCCCATACACCGCCAGCGCGCCCCGCTGTCGTAGAGCGTCTTTCGACGAGCTCGGGATGAGCGGATTTGCTCCGCTGCTGTTCCCCAACACCGCGGCAATCCCGACAAAGCACGCTTCGACCTCCTCCCACGACATGATGTGCAACGTGTTGGCACTGAACACTCCATCGCATCGTCCTGGCGCGGCATTGCCGAACGACGGCACATCCAGCTCGACAGGCGCAGGCGTATTGGGCAGGCCAGCCTCGTCCAGCCATATCCGTATGCCGGGAAGATGTTCGGCGCGATCCGAGCACTGCCACGTCAGCCACGGCATCGCCGCGGCGAAATGCACCGCATGCTGGCCGGTGCCGCTGCCGATTTCCAGCACCTGCCTGCACTCGGCGAAATGCACCCGCAACACGTCGAGGATCGGATCGCGGTTGCGTTCGCACGCCGGCGAAAACGGTTTGTCCATCAAAGATCCCTTGACACTGCAGGGTGGGTCTCGACCCACCGCTCTTCGTCCGGATCGCGGGGATGGTGGGTCAAGACCCACCCTACGTCACTGGGCCCCGACGATGGCCGCCCGAGTCGATGAGCGTCATGCGTGACGTCTTTCCGCCCGCGCGGCGTCAGGCGCAAACTTTCCGCATCCCTTGAGCGCTCAAGGCCAAAGTGGGGTCGATCCGCAGGCTCACCGATAGTCCGGATTCGGATGATCGAACCGGCAGCCCGCGTCCCAGAGACTGCGCTGGTTGCCGTGCGCCGGAATGCCGCCGGCATCCTTCAGCAGGCGCGCGAGGTGCATCAGGTTCCAGGCCATGAACGTCGTGTTGCGTTGGGTGAAGTCGTTGTCGTAGCCGATGCCGTCATCGCCATACGACGGCCCCGGCCCGGCCTCGCCGATCCAGCCGGCATCGGCCTGCGGCGGGATCACGTATCCAAGGTGTTGCAGCGCGTACAGCACGCTCATCGCGCAATGCTTGAGGCCATCCTCGTTGCCGGTGACCAGGCAGCCGCCGACGCGGCCGTAGTAGAGGTATTGACCGGCTTTGTTGAGCTTGCCCGATTCGCCATACAACCGCTCGATCACGCGCCGGCAGACCGAACTTTCCTCGCCCAGCCAGATCGGCGTGCACAACACCAGGATGTCGGCGGCCATGACTTGCTTGCACAGCTTCGGCCAGTCGTCGCGTTTCGCCCCATGCCGGGTCATGTCCGGTTGCACGCCGGGCGCCAGGTCGAGGTCGACCGGGCGCAACACGTTGACCTTGACCTTGTTGGCGCGCATGACGCCGGCGGCGACATGGATCAGGCGTTCCGTATGCGAGACCTCGGCACTGGGCTTGAGCGTGCAGTTGAGGAACAGCGCGCGCAGATCGCCATAACGCGCCGGCGGTTTCGGCGACCCGGCCCTGCGCGGCTTCGCCGATGCGCCACGGTCTGTTGAAGCCTTCTTTCCGGTCTTCTTCGCCGGCGCCTTGGCAGTCATTGCTTGCAGCCCTCGGTCGGTGTCGATCAATCCCGCTGCAACAGCCGCAGCCCGAACCAGTCCTTGGCATCGTTCCATCCGCGCACGACGCGCATGCCGGCGCTGGCGGCCAGCGCGGCGAAGCCTGCATCTGTGTATTTGTGGCTGTATTCGACCTGCATCGCCTCGCCCGCGGCGAAGTCGAAACGCTGCCCCTCGACCGACACGACCTGCGCCTTGCGGCTGTCCAGGAACGTTTCGATGCGGCCGGCGTCGGCCACGTAGTCGGCGCGGTGCTGGAAGCCGTCGAGATCGAAATCGCTGCCGATGTCGCGGTTGAGCCGCGCCAAAATGTTCAGCGTGAACGCGGCGGTGACACCGGCGGCGTCGTTGTAGGCCGGCTCGATGATCGCCGGCGATTTCTGCAGGTCGATGCCAATCAACGCGCCACCGCGCGCGCCCATGGTTTGATGCATCGCGCGCAGCAGCCGCAAGGCCTCGGGTTCGGTGAAGTTGCCGAGCGTGCTGCCCGGGAAGAATACGAACGCGTGTTCGGCCTGCCGCTCCGGTTCGGGGATGGCGACCGGCTGGGTGAAGTCGGCGCAGACCGGCAGCATCTCGATGTCATCGAATTCGCGGCCGAGCCGTTCGACGCTCGCCAGAAGCGCGCTGCGAGAGATCTCGATCGGCGTGTAGGCGACCGGATCATCAAGCGAATCGAGCAGGATGCGGGTCTTGCGTCCGCTGCCGCTGCCGTACTCGACCACGTGCGCGCGCGGCCCGACCACGTCACTGATTTCCATGGCGCTCGCTTCAAGCAGCGCCAGCTCGACCCGGGTCAGGTAGTACTCGGGCTGGCGGGTGATTTCCTCGAACAGCTCCGAACCGCGGCGGTCGTAGAAGTATTTCGATGGCAACCGTTTCGGCGTGCGCGACAGTCCAGCCAGCACGTCGCCGGTGATGTCGTCTGGCGTCGGCTGCAGGTCGGTGAGCTTGAGGGTTGCGTTCAAACCAGATCCTTGGCCAGACGCAGTCCGGAGAACTGCCAACGCGCCGGTGGCGCAAAGAAATTGCGGTAGCTCGCGCGCAGGTGATCACGCGGCGTCGCGCAACTGCCGCCGCGCAACACCCATTGCCCGCACATGAATTTGCCGTTGTATTCGCCGAGCGCGCCCGGCAGCGGACGGAATCCGGGATACGGCGTGTAGGCGCTGCTGGTCCATTCCCAGACATCGCCGAACAACTGTTGCAAGCCTGCTTCACCTTGCCGCGCGGCTTGCGGGTGCAGCAGGTCGTCGTCGGCGAAGTTGCCTTCGACGCGCTGCGTGGTGGCGGCCTGCTCCCACTCGGCTTCGGTCGGCAAACGCGCGCCAGCCCAGCGCGCGAACGCGTCGGCCTCGTAATAACTCAGGTGACAGACCGGCGCATGCGCGACGATCTCGCGCATGCCGGCCAGCGTGAATTCGCGTTCGCCATCCGCGTCCCAGTACAGCGGTCGCGACCAGCCGTCCTGCTGCACCTGCGTCCAGCCTTCGCTCAGCCACAGGTCTGCATCGGCATAACCGCCGTCGTCCATGAAAGCGCGGTAGTCGGCGTTGCTGACCGGCCGGCTGGCGAGTGCGTGCGCGGCGACCAGCACGCGATGGCGCGGCGATTCGCTGTCGAACGCGAAGGCTTCGGCGGCGGGCCAGGGCGCGGCGCCCGTCTCGACGATCGCCTCGTCAAACGTGAGCCAGCGCACCGGCGTCGCGGCACCAGCGTGCACCGAAAGATCATCGCGATACGCCGGCTTGAGCGGGTTGCACCAGAACGCGTGCTTGATGTCGGTCAGCAGCAGTTCCTGGTGTTGCTGCTCGTGGTGGGTGCCGAGCAGCACGATGCGCGCGGCCTCGGCGTCGACATCGCCGGCGGCAAAGCGCGTTGCCATGCGCTGGTCGACCGCTTCGCGATAGGCGAGGACGGCAGCTAACCCCGGCCGTGACACCAGCCCGCGGTGCGGACGCGCATGCATCGGGCCCACACTTTGGTAATAACTGTTGAACAGGTAGTCCCATTGCGGATCGACCGCCTGGTAACCGCGCTGCGCCGCCAGCACGAAGCGCTCGAAGAACCAGCTGGTATGGGCGAGGTGCCATTTGGCCGGACTGGCATCGTCCATGCTCTGCACCATCGCGTCTTCGGCCGACAGCGGCGCGGCCAGTTGCTGGCTGCGCGCGCGCACCGCGCGATAGCGGGCCGGCAAGGCGTCGATCGATGCCGGGGCGACGTGGGGTCGAGCCATGGCAGGCGTGTCGTGGGGGACAGACATCGTACGAAGACTAGCGAGGGCTGGCTCACCGCGAGGTGAGGATGCCAGTGTGCGGCCGGCTACAGTGCGGGGATGCCAGAGCATTT